>NZ_JBHVWF010000020.1:0-80282 GCF_042882365.1 Streptomyces sp. NPDC058221
CTGAAGCAGCGCCGGCTGGAGATCGTGTCCTGCCCGTCGTGCGGTCGTGCGCAGGTGGATGTGTACAAGCTCGCGGACCAGGTCAGCGCCGGTCTTGAGGGCATGGAGGTGCCGTTGCGGGTGGCCGTGATGGGCTGTGTCGTCAACGGCCCGGGCGAGGCGCGCGAGGCCGACCTGGGTGTGGCGTCGGGTAATGGCAAGGGTCAGATCTTCGTCAAGGGCGAGATCATCAAGACGGTGCCCGAGTCGAAGATCGTCGAGACCCTCATCGAGGAAGCCCTGAAGATCGCCGAGGGCATGGACGACGCCGGGACACCATCGGGGGTCCCCGCCGTCACCGTGAGCTGAAACAGGACCAGAGAGGGGGCCCGGGCATGACGCTTCTGCAGAGCATCCGGGGGCCGCAGGATCTCAAGGCGCTCAACGAACCACAACTCGGCGAACTCGCCGAGGACATCAGGAAGTTCCTGGTCCAGGCCGTGGCCAGGACCGGCGGACATCTGGGGCCGAACCTCGGTGTGGTGGAACTCTCCATCGCTCTGCACCGGGTCTTCGACTCGCCCGTGGACCGCATTCTGTGGGACACCGGTCACCAGAGCTACGTACACAAACTCCTGACCGGGCGGCAGGACTTCTCGAAGCTGCGCGGCAAGGGGGGCCTCTCCGGCTACCCCTCCCGCGAGGAGTCCGAGCACGACGTCATCGAGAACTCGCACGCCTCCACGGTGCTCGGCTGGGCCGACGGCCTCGCCAAGGCCAACGAGGTGCTGGGCCGCCCCGACCACGTCGTCGCGGTCATCGGCGACGGAGCGCTCACCGGCGGCATGGCCTGGGAGGCGCTGAACAACATCGCCGCCGCCAGGGACCGGCCACTGATCATCGTCGTCAACGACAACGAGCGCTCCTACGCGCCGACGATCGGCGGCCTGGCCAACCACCTCGCCACGCTCCGCACCACCGACGGCTACGAACGCTTCCTCTCCTGGGGCAAGGGCGTCCTCCAGCAGACGCCCGTCATCGGACAGCCGCTCTACGAGTCCCTGCACGGTGCCAAGAAGGGGTTCAAGGACGCCTTCGCCCCGCAGGGCATGTTCGAGGACCTCGGACTGAAGTACGTCGGACCGATCGACGGGCACGACACCGCCGCCGTCGAGTCGGCGCTGCACCGGGCGAAGCGCTTCCACGGCCCGGTGCTCGTGCACTGCCTCACCGAGAAGGGCCGTGGCTATCAGCCGGCCCTCCAGGACGAGGCCGACCGCTTTCACACCGTCGGCGCCATGGACCCACTGACCTGCGCCCCGCTCGCCCCGGCTGCCGGTCCCTCCTGGACGTCGGTCTTCGGGGACGAGATCGCCGCGATCGGGGCGGAGCGGCCGGACGTCGTCGCCATCACGGCCGCGATGCTCCACCCGGTGGGGCTGACGAAGTTCGCCGAAGCGTTCCCCGACCGGGTCTGGGACGTCGGGATCGCGGAGCAGCACGCGACGGTCTCCGCGGCGGGGCTGGCGACCGGCGGGCTGCATCCCGTCGTGGCTGTCTACGCCACCTTCCTCAACCGGGCCTTCGACCAGCTGCTGATGGATGTCGCGCTGCACCGGTGCGGTGTGACCTTCGTCCTCGACCGGGCCGGGGTCACCGGTCCCGACGGGGCGTCCCACAACGGCATGTGGGACATGTCCATGCTCCAGGTCGTACCGGGCCTCCGGATCGCGGCACCGCGTGACGCGGGGCAGCTGCGGGCCCAGCTGCGCGAGGCCGTCGCCGTCGACGACGCGCCGACCATGATCCGGTTCCCCAAGGAGTCGGTGGGCGAACCCCTCCCCGCCATCGGCCGGATCGGCGGCATGGACGTACTGCACCGCGCCGAGGACGCCGATGTGCTGCTGGTCGCGGTCGGCGTCATGGCTCCCGTCTGCCTGCAGGCCGCAGAACTGCTCGCGGGCGCCGGTATCCGCTGCACCGTGGTCGACCCGCGCTGGGTCAAGCCGGTCGACGAGGAGCTGGCCCCGCTCGCCGCACGGCACCGGCTCGTAGCCGTCGTCGAGGACAACAGCAGGGCGGGCGGCGTCGGTTCGGCGGTCGGGCAGGCCCTGCGGGACGCCGGGACCGACGTACCGCTGCGGACGTTCGGCATTCCCGAGCAGTTCCTCGCTCACGGGAAGCGCGCCGAGGTGCTGGCCGACATCGGACTCACACCGGTCGAGATCGCGGGCCGGATCAGCACCACCCTCGCCGCGCGGGCGAAGTCCGCGGGCGACGGGCACGGACCGGCCGTCGACGACGTACACAACGAGCGCAACGCCCTGGGCAACGGGCACAAGGAGAGCGGGGCATGAAGGACGACGGGCCCAAGGCCTTCGATCTGGCGCAGCTCCTCGCGGAGCGCGGCGCCGAACGCTACGAGCTGCACACGAAGTACCTCAACCACCAGCTCCCGCGCATGCTGCACACCATCGGCTTCGACAAGGTCTACGAACGGGCCGAAGGCGCGCACTTCTGGGACGCGGAGGGCAACGACTACCTGGACATGCTCGCCGGGTTCGGGGTGATGGGGCTCGGGCGGCACCACCCCGTCGTACGCAAGGCGCTGCACGACGTGCTGGACGCCTCGCTCGCCGACCTCACCCGGTTCGACTGCCAGCCGCTGCCGGGTCTGCTCGCCGAGAAGCTGCTCACGCACAGCCCGCACCTGGACCGGGTGTTCTTCGGCAACAGCGGTACGGAGGCCGTCGAGACGGCGCTCAAATTCGCCCGGTACGCCACGGGGAAGCCGAGGATCCTGTACTGCACGCACGCCTTCCACGGGCTGACCACCGGTTCGCTCTCGGTCAACGGCGAGGACGGCTTCCGGGACGGCTTCGCCCCGCTGCTGCCCGACACGGCCATCGAACTCGGCGACCTCGACGCGCTGCGGCGCGAGCTGAAGCGCGGCGATGTGGCCGGCCTGGTCGTCGAGCCGATCCAGGGCAAGGGTGTGCACGCCGCACCGCCAGGCTTCCTGCGCGCCGCGCAGGAGCTGCTGCACAAACACAAGGCCCTGCTCATCGCCGACGAGGTGCAGACCGGTCTGGGCCGCACCGGTGACTTCTACGCCTACCAGCACGAGGAGGGCGTCGAACCGGATCTGGTCTGCGTGGCCAAGGCGCTCTCCGGCGGCTATGTGCCCGTCGGGGCGACGCTCGGCAAGGACTGGATCTTCAAACGGGTCTACTCGTCGATGGACCGGGTGCTGGTCCACTCGGCCAGCTTCGGCTCCAACGCCCAGGCGATGGCGGCCGGACTCTCGGTCCTCGCTGTGATGGAGGACGAGGAGACCGTGGCGAACGCCCGCCGCACCGGTGATCTGCTGCGCGAACGGCTGGCCGCACTGGTCGACCGCTACGAGCTGCTGCACGAGGTGCGGGGGCGCGGGCTGATGATCGGTATCGAGTTCGGCCGGCCGTCCTCGCTGAAGCTGCGCAGCCGCTGGACCATGCTCCAGGCGGCCCGCAAGGGGCTCTTCGCACAGATGGTGGTCGTACCGCTGCTCCAGAAGCACCGGATCCTCACCCAGGTCTCCGGGGACCACCTCGAAGTGATCAAGCTGATTCCGCCGCTCGTCATCGACGAGGCGGATGTCGACCGGTTCGTGACCGCGTTCACTGCGGTGATGGACGACGCGCACAACGGCGGACTCATGTGGGACTTCGGCCGGACCCTGGTGAAGCAGGCCGTGGCCAACCGCTGATCAGCAGGGGTTTTGCCTCGGAGGCAAGAAATTTGCCTCCGAGGAAAGATCCTGGCCCAATGGAGACATGAATCCTCCAGAGGGAGGGGTGGCCGACGAGCTGCCCGGTGTCGCACCGCGCCTGCGCGATCTGCGCCGCGGCCGCGGGCTCACCCTGGAGACCGCCGCCCAACGCGCCGGGCTCTCGCCCGCCCATCTGTCCAGGCTCGAAACGGGCCGGCGGCAGCCTTCGCTGCCGATGCTGCTCGGACTTGCCAGGATCTACGGTACGACGGTCTCCGAGCTGCTCGGCGAGATCCCGCCGGAACGTGACGCGATCGTCCGTGGCCGGAAGTTCGAGGGGGCCGAGGCGGACGGCTGGATGTACCAGCAGGCCGGCGGTTCCGGCCGGGCGATGCAGGCGCTGCGTGTCCGGGTCCCGTACGGCGCCCAGGGCGATCTGGTGCGCGTCCATCCCGGTGAGGAATGGCTGTACGTCCTGGCCGGGCGGCTCCGGGTGACGCTCGGGGAGATCGTGCACGACCTGGCTCCCGGCGACAGCGCGCACTTCGACTCGCTCACCCCGCACCGGATCGAGGCACCGGACCGCGAGGGCGCCGAACTGCTCTTCGTCCACACCCTGCTGCAGAGCCCCGCCGCCGAGCTGTGCCTCGGCAGCGGGATCCACCGTCGCTGAGACGTTTTCCCCGCCGCCGGCCCGTCCGGTCGCCAGAGAGGACTGTCATGTCCGATTCCGAGAACTACGACCCGCTCACCCCGGCCAGGCGCAAGAAGTCCGACTCGCAGGAGAGCAGGATGCCGCGCGGGCTCGTCATCAGGCTGTTCGCCTATCTGGTGGCCGGGCACGTCATCGCCGGTTTTCTCTACCTGCTGTTCGCGGTGGGGATGCACAACCAGTAGCCGGCGGCGTCCCCGGGCCCGTCACGCGTCGTCGAGGAGCCGCTCGCGCAGCCGCTCCCGCGTCTCGGGCGTGATCTTCAGCCCTTCCGAGAGGTAGCGGTCGGTGCCGCCCCACGTCTCGTCGATCGTGGCGAAGGCCGCGGCGAGATATTCGCTGTGGGCGCCGAAGAGCGGGCTGAGCAGCTCCATCACCTCCGGCGACATCCCGGCCGCCGAGGTGTCGCTGCGGCGCACCCGGTAGCGGCGGTGGGCGTCGTTGGACTTGAGGTAGTCGGCCTCGATGGTCTCGCGCCCGACGCCGACCGCGAGCAGTGAGACCGCGATCGAGAGTCCCGCCCGGTCCTTGCCGGCCGCGCAGTGCATCAGGGCGGGAACGCTGTCCTCGGCCAGGGCGTGCAGCACGCGGCTGTGCTCGGCCGTGCGCTCCAGGATGATCGTGCGGTAGGAGGCGACCATGCGATGGGTCCCCTTGCCGTCGGCGAGAAGGCTGCGCAGCTCGTCCATGTTGCCGTCGCGCACCATCCGCCAGAACTCGCTGCCGTCGGCGGGGTCGGTGAGCGGGATGTTCACATTGCGCACTCCGGGCAGTTCCACGTCCAGCCCGTCCAGCTTGAGGTCGGCGGCGTTGCGGAAGTCGAAGACGGTGTGCAGACCGAGCCCGCCGAGGAACGCGGCGTCCTCGGCCGTGGCGCCGGCGAGGTGACCGCTGCGGAAGAGCCGCCCGTACCGCACGCGGCGGCCGTCCGAGGTGGGCAGCCCGCCCACATCACGGAAATTTCGGACTCCCGCCAGCTCCGGTTCCGTCGACGGGGTCTGCGGCAGCTGCTGCGTCACGGTCACTCCTGGAGGCTCTGCCGCCGACGCGTGTCGCCGGCGGGTCCACTCTCGGACGATACGACATCGATGACCCGGGCAATCATCTCGGTGACCACCCCTGTGCGGGCCGCCGGACCACCACGGTTCGGGGCCGTGGCGGCACGGGCTGCGACGGCGGTGGTCACGCGGGACGGCAAGGCCCCCCGGTGTGAACGACGGACATGACATGTCCGTATTGAGGCTTTTAGTCGAACATGCCCTGCTTATGCGGGAGATGGTCACCCGCTCGTGAGCGGGATCATATCCGTGACGGTGTGTGGCGGCGGCCCGGCCGGGTAATCCGTACGCCGCGCGGAAAGCCAAGATCCGTAATCCACGGAGTGTGACCGGAATTCCAGGTCGAATTTCCGGTGCGGAATCCGGTGTGGAACCTGTGGCTTGTTTCCGCCGTCCCGGCTCGCTTACGTTCCATGTCAATCCGGATGGAACGCCTAATCCTGCCGCCGTCCGGAATTCGCACCCACTCACCGTGTGGCAGGAGCGGGGGAACCAGGTAAGCCGCCGACCGGAGTGATCCGGCCGGCTCGGGGTGAAGTCGCGCCAGGCGCGGCCGGGCATCTCCAGCCCGAACCCGACAGCTCACCTCGTAGGCGCCGGAGAGGAAATTCTTCATGCCCACACCGGGTAAGCACCGCCGTCCGAAGTCCAGCACCATTGCCCGTGGCGTCGTCGTCGCGAGTGCCGGCGGAGCCGTCATCGCGCTTCCGCTGCTCGGCGCCACCGGTGCCAACGCCGCGGAGCAGGCCGCTCCCGCCACCGCGAAGTCGGCCGCCGCCACGCACGCCTCCCCGGCCAAGCCGGTCGCCGACAAGCAGTCCGGCACCAAGACGTACTCCGTGGTCTCCGGCGACTACCTGTCGAAGATCGCCGCCCAGCACAAGCTCAAGGGTGGCTGGGAGAAGCTGTACCAGGACAACCGCAAGGTCGTCGGCGACGACCCGAGCCTGATCTTCCCGGGCATGAAGCTGACGCTCGGCGGCAAGGCCACCGGCGACGCCCCGACCACCGGCTCGCACACCTCCGCGGGTGCCACCACCCCGTCGAAGGCCCCGTCCAAGGCTCCTGCCAAGACCGAGTCGAAGGCCTCCACGGCCTCCAACTCCTCCTCCGACACCCAGTCGTCCGACGAGTCCTCGGCGGACCAGAGCGCCGCCTCCGGCTACGTCCACCCGGTGCCCGGCAACCACACCACGGCCTACCGCGCCTCCGGCGCCAGCTGGTCCAGCGGCAGCCACACCGGCATCGACTTCCCGGTCTCCACCGGCACCAGCGTGAAGGCGGTCACCTCCGGCACCGTCGTCACCGCCGGATGGGGCGGCGCGTACGGCAACGAGGTCGTCATCAAGCACGCCGACGGTCACTACTCCCAGTACGGCCACATGTCCTCGCTCTCCGTCTCGGCGGGCCAGGCCGTGACCGCGGGCCAGCAGGTCGGCCTCTCGGGCGCGACCGGCAACGCGACCGGCCCGCACCTGCACTTCGAGGTCCGCACGGGCCCGGCGTACGGCTCGGACATCGACCCGATCGCCTACCTGGCGTCGCACGGGATCAACGTCTGATCCAGCAACACCGGTCCGGTAACCAGGACCTGAGCAATGCATAGAGGGACGGTGTGCGGCGGCGCACCGTCCCTCTGCTGTGAAGTGCGCCCGGCATCTGGTGCCGGGCGCACTTATTCCCCCTTTACCAAAACCTGACCAGGTGGTCTATCTCACCACCCGTCAACCCCGTATTACGGTCGCGTAGGTCACATTCGAAGGTGCAGGATATGCCCTTGTGGCAGACGATTCGAGAAACATCCGACAGGGCGTCATCAACCGACAGGGCGCCATCGAGTCGTACGCGGCGATTGGCGACAGCTTCACCGAGGGAGTCGGCGACCTCGGCCCGGACGGAACATTCGTCGGCTGGGCGGACCGGTTCGCGGTACTCCTCGCCGACCAGCTCCCGGACCCCGGTACGGAGGGCATCACAGGTGCCGCGCACGGGAACTTCAGATACGCCAATCTCGCCGTACGAGGACGCCTCCTCGACCAGATAGTCGAGGAGCAGGTGCCCCGCGCCAAGGAACTCGCCCCCGACCTGGTGAGCTTCTGCGCGGGCGGCAACGACATCATCCGGCCGGGCACCGACCCCGACGACGTGGCCGAGCGCTTCGAGCGCGCGGTCGCGGAGCTGACCGAATCGGTCGGCACCGTCATGGTCACCACCGGCTTCGACACCCGCGGCGTTCCCGTGCTGCGCCATCTGCGCGGCAAGATCGCCACCTACACCGCCCATGTGCGTTCCATCGCGGACCGCTACGGCTGCCCGGTGCTCGACC
This sequence comes from Streptomyces sp. NPDC058221, assembly GCF_042882365.1. Taxonomy (NCBI): domain Bacteria; kingdom Bacillati; phylum Actinomycetota; class Actinomycetes; order Kitasatosporales; family Streptomycetaceae; genus Streptomyces; species Streptomyces sp. NPDC058221. Next base: position 7,827 of record NZ_JBHVWF010000020.1, read on the forward strand.
TCTGGTCGCTGCGCTCCGTGCAGGACCGGCGTGCGTGGGACGGCGACCGGCTGCACCTGTCGCCCGAAGGGCACACCCGGGTCGCGCTGCGCGCCGCCCAGGTCCTCGGCCTCGACGTGCCGGCGGACCCGGACCAGGAATGGCCGCCGCAGGCCCACCGGGGAACGCTGGAGGTCAGGCGCGACGACATCCACTGGGCGCGCGAGTACCTGGTGCCGTGGATCGGGCGCCGGCTGCGCGGTGAATCCTCGGGAGACCATGTGGAAGCGAAGCGGCCGGACCTGCTGCCGCTCTGAGGCCGGGGGCTCCCGGCGCCCGGGAGCCCGGTCGGAGTTCGCGGAACGGGTGCCGCTCGGCGAACTCCGGGGCGGTGTCGGCCGGCGACTCGTCCGGGGGGTTACGCGCGTCTCCGTCCGATGTCGTACAGCGGCCGGGCCGGTACGCGTTCCAGCACGCCGCCCGCGAAGACGTCGTACAGCGGCAGTGTCTCCAGGTGGACGTAGCCGATGTGGCAGTCGCAGACGGCGAGCGGGCAGGACCGCGGGCCCAACGCCCGCCGGTAGCTGCCGTCGTACAGATTGCCGAGCTCGGCCTTGACGAAGTGGCAGCGGCGCACCGTGCCGTCCCCGTCGACCGAGACCACCGACTCACCGGTGCGGCAGGGCAGCCCGGCCGACCGGTGCGGATGGCGGCTGTACGGGAACAACGGGTCGATCTCCGTCCACCGGCCGGCCTCCTCGTCCGTATAGCTGTGCCCCTCCGCGGCGTTGCCCCAGAGGCAGACCTCTTCTGGGAGCGCGGCCCGCAGCCGCCGCGCCTCGTCGAGGTGGTCGCCGAGACCGACCACACCGACGCTGTGGCGGATGCCGAGCGACGCCAGCTCTCCGCACCGGGCGAGGAAGCGCTCGGACGGCGTCTGCCCCGGGTGGCACGTGCACCAGAGCGCGATCTTGTCCCGGCCCGCGGTGCCCGCCGCGGCCAGCCACTGTGTACGGCCGCTGAGGTTCGTCTGGATCGCGACCCGGCGGCTCACTGACAACGGGACGACCGGGCCCGGTCGCCACGCGCTCGACGGACCGGCGGCGGTGGCCAGGAACGCCGGCTGGTGTTGGCCCTACGAGCGCACCGTGGTGATCAGCGAGCGCCCCGAGGTGCTGCACCGTGACGCGGCGGGCCGGCTGGACAGCGGCGACGGGCCCGCGCTCGCCTACCGGGACGGGTTCGGGCTGTACGCCTGGCGCGGCATGGCGGTGCCCGCGGACTTCCTCGCGGAGCCGCGCCGAGTGATGCTGGAGTTCTACGGATACGACCGCTGCCTCAGCGAGTCGGGTGCCGAACCGGTCCACCCGGACGGGACGGGCGTCCTCCGGCGGATCGCGCTCGACGGTGACGAGGACGTGGTGATGGTCGGGGTGGTCAACTCCACCCCGGAGCCGGACGGTACGCACCGCACGTACTGGCTGCGTGTACCGCCCGCGACGCGGACGGCGAAGGCCGGCTTCGCCTGGACCTTCGGTCTGCGGAGCGAGTCCTGCCGGCCCGTGCGCCAGACCTGACGGGGTGGTGGGAAAGGGAGGGAACGGAGGCGGTGGGGCGGGGCAGTCAGGCCGTCAGCGTCGCGTGGTCGACGCCGAGTTCACGGGCGAGGGCCTGTTCGACCCACTCCAGCATCGTGGCCCGGGACAGCGGACCCGCGTACGACGTCATCTGCACCGCCAGCCCGTCGAGCAGCGCGGTCAGCCGCCAGGCCACGGACATCGGGTCGTCGCAGTGGAACTCGCCCGCGGCCGCGCCCTCTTCGATGACCTCGGCCAGCTCGGCCTTCCACTGCTGGTCGAGATCGCCCGCCACATTGCGCAGCGCAGGATCACGCAGCGAGGCCGTCCAGCCCTCGATCCACAGCCGCCAGCCCTTGGCCTGGCCCGTCGGGGCGTACCAGCGGACGGCGGCGCGCAGCCTGCGCACCGCGGTGGTGCGGCGGCTCAACAGCTTGCGCAGGTGGGCGAGATCGGCCTCGGCCGCATGGGCGAAGGCGGCTGCGACCAGCTTCTCCTTGGTGGAGAAGTGGTAGAGCACGAGTGCGTTGCTCACACCGAGGACGGAGGCCACGTCGGCGATCCGTACCGCCGCGACACCTCGCACCTCGATCTGCTCGACGGCGGCGCGCAACAGCTCCTCGCGTCGCTCCGCCACACTCAACCGGACTCTTCCCACGGCGTCACCCTAACCAATGACCGTTCCGGGCCAGGCCGTGGGCGGGCCCGGGTCTGCTGACCGGGCGTCACCGTCCGGTCAGCGGTACCAGCCGAAGCGTTCGGCCATCACCGGCAGCCGGTCGGCGACGACGGCGTGTGCCGCCGCCCGCGGGGTGCAGCCGTCCGCCGTGGCCCGGGTCAGCACGAGGTCGATGAGGGCGCGCATCGAGCTCCGGGTGTGCGCGAAGGCCTCGTCCGCATCGGCGCCGATATCGCCGAACAGGGTCCACCACCACCAGGCGTTGGTGCCCGAGTTGACGACCACATCGGGCAGCACCGTGATCCCGCGTTCCGCGAGCAGCGCCTCGGCCGCGGCGAGCACCGGCATATTGGCCGCCTCGACCACCCAACGTGCTCTGATCCGGGCCTGGTTCGTCGCGTCGATCGCGTAGGAGACGGCCGCCGGTACGAGCATCTCCACATCCTGGGCCAGCCAGGCCTCGGCGGGCAGCTCCCGGTCGGCCTCGCGCAGCGCGCCGCGGTCCACCGTTCCGTAGGCGTCCCGGGCGGACAGCAGGGCGTCGACGTCGAGGCCGTCCGGGTTGGCGATCGTGCCCTTGACATCGGCGACGGCGACGACCCGCAGTCCGGCCCGTGCCAGGAACCGGGCGCTCGCCCCGCCCATGGTGCCGAGTCCCTGGACCGCGACCCGTGTCCCCTCGTACGGGACCCCGGCCCGGTCCAGTGCGGCCAGCGCCGACTCGGCGACCCCGCAGCCGCCGACCAGTTCGTCGAGACCGATGCCGTCGACCTCGACGGCGAAGGCGGCCGCCAGCCGCCGGCGGGCCGCATCCTCGTCGTCGACCAGCGGGTAGACGGCCTGGACGCAGGAGACGAGTCCGGCTTCCGCGGCTGCGCGGTCGACCAGGTCCTGGCTGAGTCCCAGGTCCTCACCGGTGGTCCAGATGTTCTCGACGTATGGGCGCATGGCCCGCAGATAGCGCACCAGGACGCCGTACGCGGCGGGGTCGCGCGGGTCGCAGTCGATGCCGCCCTTGGCGCCGCCGAGCGGGACGTAGCGGGCCCCGGGACGGTCCGCGTCGAAGTGGAGGGCTTCCTTCATCGTCATGCCGCGCGCCAGTCCGGCGACCTCGTCGAGCGTGCAGCCCGCCCGCATCCGCAGCCCGCCGCTGGACACTCCGCGCACCAGCCGGTCCACGACCAGGTGTCCCCGGCGGCCGGTGACGTGGTCCGTCCAGGTCAGTGAGATCAGCGGGGCGGGCAGGGGCACCGGGGGCGTCGTCATCGGGGTTCTCCTCGGTCGCTGTCGTCGGGCCGGCCCGGGGCGAGGCCGTGGAACCCTGTGCGCGACCGGGCGCCCCCGTCCTCCCGGCGATCTCGCTTGAGATCCTTTACTGAATCGCGAGTCAGTATCGAGAAACGGGGGAGCCGATGTCAATGCGGCCGGTGGCCCGTGACGGGCGAGTGGCCGGAGCGCGCCGGTCGGCGGCAGCGGGCGGGGCGGGTCCTGTGGGGCTCCCGATACGGCAGGGGAAGCGGTGGGCCGGGTGCGGAATCCTGTGCGGGGTCCGGACGTTGGATTCGGCATGACGGGATTCGATGTACAGCAGGACGCGCTTCTTCGCCTGTTCTCCGAAGGCAACAGCGGCGTACTGGTCACGCTCAAGCGGGACGGCAGGCCGCAGCTGTCCAATGTCAATCACTTCTACTACCCCGATGAGCGCATCATCCGCGTCTCGGTCACCGAGGACCGTGCCAAGACCCGGAACCTGCGCCGGGACTCCCGGGCGAGCTACCACGTCACCAGCGAGGACCGCTGGGCCTGGACGGTCGCGGACGGCACCGCCGATCTCACTCCGGTGGCGGCGGCCCCCGCGGACGCCACCGTGGCAGAGCTTGTCACGCTCTACCGCGACGTCCAGGGCGAGCACCCCGACTGGGACGACTACCGCCGGGCCATGGTCAGGGACCGCCGGGTCGTGCTGCGGCTCCACGTCGAGCACGTGTACGGGCAGCCGCGTGGCTGAGGCCGGGAGCGCGGTCGGCCATCCCGTTGGGTGTTCCGGTCTCGCACTGTCGTGCCCCCCGACCATAATGAGACGATCCCGACTCCCTCAGGAGATCTTGTGACCGGCGCTGACTCGAAGCTTCCGCTCCGCTCCCGGCTGCGTGCGCTGCGGCCCGCCGACTTCGGGGCGGACCCGGCCGGCGCCCGCATGGAGCGCATTCGCCGTTCCCCCAACTTCGTCGACGGAGTGTTCCAGAACCCGGTGGGTGCACGGATCAGACCGTCCGGCTCCGCTCTGGAGTTCGCGAAGACGTACTTCCGCAAGGAGGAGCGGGCGCTCAGATCGCCGACCGGTGATGTGCCCGTCCATGCCACCACCCTGGCCGACCTTGCCCAGCCGCCCGTCTCGGGGCTGCGGCTCACCTGGATGGGGCATTCCAGTGTGCTCGCCGAGATCGACGGCCGGCGGGTGCTGTTCGACCCGGTCTGGGGGGACCGCTGCTCACCCTTCGCGTTCGCCGGACCCAAGCGTCTGCATCCCGCGCCGCTGCCGCTCGGCGCGCTCGGACCGGTCGATGTGGTGGTGATCTCCCACGACCACTACGACCACCTCGACCTGCCGACCATCCGGGCCCTGGCGGGCACGGACACGGCCTTCGCGGTGCCGCTCGGCGTCGGGGCGCACCTGGAGCGCTGGGGCGTGCCCCCGGACCGGATCCGTGAGCTCGACTGGAACGAGGCCACCGAGGTCGCCGGGATCAGGCTCACGGCGACCCCTGCCCGGCACTTCTGCGGCCGGGGCCTGCGCAACCAGCAGCACACCCTCTGGGCCTCATGGGCTGTCGCTGGACCCGAGCACCGGATCTACCACAGCGGTGACACGGGCTATTTCCCCGGCTTCAAGGAGATCGGCGCCGAGCACGGGCCGTTCGACGCCACCATGATCCAGATCGGTGCGTACAGCCAGTACTGGCCCAGGGACCACACGAACGGCAGACCCGAGCCCGGTGCGTGGCCGGACATCCACATGAGCCCCGACGAGGGGGTCCAGGCCCATCTCGACCTTCAGGGCGGCGACCCGGCTGCGGGCATCATGCTCCCGATCCACTGGGGGACGTTCAACCTCGCGCTGCACCCGTGGGCCGAACCCGCCGAGTGGTCGATGCGCGCCACGCAGTTCGCCGGGGTGACGATGGCGGCCCCGCACCCTGGCCGGCCGTTCGAGCCCGCCGATCCGCCGGCGGTCGAACCGTGGTGGCGCGCGGTGGCTGCCGAGCCCGCACCCGGATGGGGCAACTGGCCCCCGGTGCACGTACAGCTTCCCGGCGGCGCCGTAACGCCCGTACCCGAACGGGACCGGGCCGCCCAGGCCTGACCCGCGGGCTGGGTGGGTCCAGCCGGGTCTTCCCGGTGTTTCAGGGAAGGAAGGCGCGGCGCACGGCCGGTGCGGCGGCGGTCGTGGTCGGCGTCCGGGTCGGCCGTCGCCGCCGTGCAGGTGAGACTGCCCGGTGACCAGGTCATGGCCATGGAGATCACCATGGAGTGCACATCGGCCGCCGGCAGGACCGGATCGATGTGCCCGGAGTCCTGTGCCCCGTTGACGGCCTCCGTCTTGGGGCTCTCGTCGGCCTCGGAGAACAGATGGCCGGTGGAAGTGCCCTCCAGCCGCCCCCGCTCCGTGGGTGCGGCCGACGCGGGTGCGGGCGGCCGGCGAGGGGCGTCACGCCGGGGGATGGAGATGGGCGCGCTGTCCGTCGTGATCGAGGATGCACAGGATCTCCGCCGGCCCGCCGTGCGCCTTGATGGCGTGCGGGACCATGGTGGAGAACTCCGCCGCCTGGCCCGTCTCGACCCGGACGGCGCGCTCGCCGAGGATCAGCGTGACGGTTCCCGACAGGACGGTGAACCAGTCCTTGCCGGGGTGGACCCCGAGCCGGTCGGCTCCCGGGCCGCGCGCCTCCTCGGTGATGCGCATCTTGGCGACGGTGGCGCCGGCCGGTCCGGACCCGCGGTTCAGCACCCAGGTGGTCAGCCCCCGCTGTTCGTCGCGCTGCGGTCTGATCACGACGTCGTCGTCGTTGACCGATTCCACCAGCTGGTCGAGCGAGATTCCCAGGGCGCGGGCCAGGGCCGAGAGCTGATCGAGGCTGATGCGCCGGTGACCGGTCTCGATGCGGCTCAGGGTGGAGGGGCTCAGGAAGGCGCGCTCGGCGAGGCTGTCGAGTGACCAGCCGTGCGCCTGCCGCAGACTCCTGATGCGCATGCGCACGGCACTGTCCACGTCGCTTTCTTGCGTCATGCGCAAGAGAGTACTCGTCAAGCGCAAGGCCGGATTATCGTCGGGGTATGAACACCGCAGACACCGACGTCTCCCGCCCGAACCACACCGGGGCCGATGCCGGCACCGCCGCCATGGCCGAGATCCTGGAGCTCGACGCCGAGGTCCTGCACAGCCATCTGTCGGAGCTGACCGCGTGGCTGGGTGAACTTTCGGACCGGGAACCCGGCCGCATCGTCGACCTGGGAAGCGGCACCGGCACCGGCGCCGTCGCCCTGGCCAGCCGCTTCCCGCGTGCCGAGGTCACGGCCCTGGACCTCTCCCCGCAGATGCTCCACCGGCTGGCGGAGAAGGCGGCCGCACTCGGCCTCGCCGACCGGGTCCGCGGCGTCCGGGCCGATCTGGACGAGGGCCGGCCGGTGATCCACACCAGCGACCTGGTCTGGGCGGCCGCTTCCCTGCATCACATGGGGGACCCCGACCGGGTGCTGTCCGACGTGTTCGGCGCCCTGCGGCCGGGCGCCCTCCTGGCCGTCACCGAGATGGACTTCTTCCCCCGCTTCCTGCCCGACGACATCGGCGTGGGCCGGCCGGGTCTGGAGGCCCGACTGCACGCCGCCCTCAACGGGGAGCCGGCCGCCGACTGGACGGAGCACCTGATCCGCGCGGGTTTCGTGGCGGAAGCCGTTCGCCCCTTCGTGATCGACCTGCCCGCACCGCTGCCGGCCGCCACCGCCCGCTACGCGCAGGCGTGTCTGCGCAAGCTGCGCTCGCACCTCGACGGGCAGCTGTCCGCCGAGGACCTGGCCGCCCTCGACGCCGTGACCGACGGCGAAGGCCCCGGCAGCATCCTGCGGCGCGACGATCTGACGGTCCGGACCACCCGGACCACCTGGGTGGGCCGCCGCCCCTGACCGGGCAGCAGGCAGCCGGTCCGTTCGGCCCCGGTGGCACGCGCACGTGGCACGCGCCGGTGCCGGGCCGACGGGTCCAGGAACACGCACGGCTCGACAGGTGCACGGCGGTACGCTGCCGGGAGGAAGCAGGTGCGGCGGTGCGGCGGCTTCCGGGTGCAACTCCCTTCCACCGGCCCGCGATCCGATGGTCGCGGCCGCGGTCCGGAGCGGTACATCTTCATGTTCGGGGGAGCGGCCATGCTGCGGGTGCACTTCACGTCCGAGGACCTGGCGCGGGTCCGGGTGGCCCCCGGGCCCGACTTCCTCTGGGAGATCAGCAACAGCGTCCAGACCCTGCAACGACGTGACGGCGAGAGGGTGTTCGGCGACTGGCGCCGCTGGGTGCGGCCGCGGCTCTCCGCGAGCCCACGGCTGCTCTCCGCTCTGCTGCCCCCACGTGGGTACTCACCGGACTTCCTCACCCCCACCTCCGGTGACCGGGCCACCCTGCAGGCAGCCGTCGACACCCTGATGAGCACCCCGCGCCCACGGCTGCGGACCGATCTGACCCAGCTTGCCGCGTCGCTCCAACTTCCCGGCTGGGTACGGTCATTGGCCGGAGGTGACGCCGAGACCCTCCAGCAGCTGGGCGAGGCCCTGCGCACCTATCAGCTGGAGGCGCTCGCCCCGTACTGGCAACGGGTCCACGCCCATATAGACGCCGACCGCGCCCTTCGCCTGCGCAGTCTCCTCGACGGTGGCACCGAGGGGCTGCTGGCCGGCCTCGGACCGCAGTTCCGCTGGAGACCGCCCGTACTGGAGGTGACGTACCCCGTCGACCAGCAACTGCGGCTGCGCGGCCGGGGGCTCGTGCTGCAGCCGTCGTTCTTCTGCTGGCCCACGCCGATCACGCTGGCCGACGGAGATCTGCCGCCCGTGCTCGTGTACCCCATCCACCACACCACGGACTGGGCCGGCCCCGCACCCGCCCGGCCGGCGGAGGGGGCCGGACCGCTGGGACCGCTGCTCGGTCATACCCGCGCCGGCCTTCTGCGTGCGACCCGCACCGGCTGCTCCACCGTCGAGGCCGCACGCCTCCTGGACGTGACCCACCCCGCCGTCAGCCAGCACCTGAACGTGCTGCGAGCGGCGGGTCTGGTCACCACCGTTCGCAAGGCCGGGCGGTCCTTCCATGTCGCGACCGCCGAAGGGCGGGCACTGCTCGCGGCCGAGGAGCGGGCGCGACGGTAGCCGGAGCTCGCGGGCCCCGCCGACTCCACCGGTAAGCCTGAGCTTTCGTTCCTTGCGCCCCTCGCGGACGAGGAACCACGCTGACTTCCGCATCCGGTCGTGCGCGCAGCGTCGTGGCGCTCACGGCCGGGTGCTGCCCGAAGGCGTTTCTTCACGCAAGGCCCGTCCCCCACCCTCAGGAGCCTTTATGCGCAGGAGACTTGTGTCCTCAGCGATAGCCGTCGCCACCGTCGGGGTGCTTCTCCACCCCGGCATGGCACAGGCCTCGCCCGCACCGCACGTTCCGTCCGTGTCCGTGCTCGCCCACGGAACGAAGGCGGGTACGGCCGTCGTCAGCGGGCACAGCCGCCCCGGCACCCGGCTGAAGGTCGACGCGGGCAGCACCAGCAGCGGGCACTGGCTGGAGATCGACTACCAGGTCCAGGAGACCGGATACTGGTGCGGTCCGGCCGCCACCCGCATCGCGCTCTCCGCCCGGATCGCCCCGCCCAGCCAGGGCGCCCTCGCCGGGCAGCTCGGCACGACCGAGGCCGGCACCGACCACATCGGCCAGGTCACCGGCGTGCTCAACGCCAACCTCGGCGGGGGCTGGTACGAGACCAAGGAGATGCCGAACGACCCGCCCACCCAGGCCCAGCGGGACCTGCTGTGGAACGACATCGTCTTCGACATCGACCGCAACTACCCCTTGGTCACCAACATCGTGGCGCCGCCCGGCAATCAGCCGCCCGGCTACCCCTCGGACCAGACGATCTACCACTACTTCACCGTCTTCGGCTACGACGACGTGGACCGGACCGTGCTCATAGCCGACCCCGCCTCCTTCAGCGGCAACCAGATCTACTGGATCTCCTTCGACCAGCTCGCGACGCTGATCCCGCCGAAGGGCTACTCGGCATGACGCGTCCCGTCCGTACCTGTCCCGTCCCCGCCAGGAGGCCGTGTTGAGCAGCTACCGTCCCACCCGCAGAAACGTCATCAAGGCCGCAGGCGGCATCTCCGCCGCACTGGCTCTGGGCGCCGGGGGCGTCCTCGCGGCCGCGTCGCCCGCCGGCGCGGCGGGCGACGGCTTCGGGCTGAGCATCGTGGACCGGGGCGAGACCGATCCGCGTATGTGGTTCTACCGGTTCGCGACCGACGCGATCGGCTGGAACCCCGGCGTCAACGTCCTGCTCCCCGACGACTACCACACCGGCGGACGCACCTACCCGGTCCTCTACCTCTTCCACGGAGGCGGCACGGACCAGGACTTCATCACCTTCGACCGCGCGGGCATCCGCGACTGGACTGCGGGCAAGCCGGTCATCGTCGTGATGCCCGACGGCGGGCACGCGGGCTGGTACTCCAATCCGGTCAGCTCCAACACCGGTGCCCGGAACTGGGAGACCTTCCACATCAACCAGCTGATTCCCTGGGTCGACGCCAATTTCCGTACCTACGCCGAGTACGACGGCCGTGCCGTGTCCGGATTCTCGATGGGCGGCTTCGGCGCCCTGAAGTACGCGGCCAAGTACTACGGCCACTTCGCCTCGGTGAGCGCCCACTCGGGCCCGGCAAGCCTGCGCCGCGACTCCGGGCTGGTCGCCCACTGGGCCAACGCGTCATCGGCCGCGCTGGACCTGGGCGGCGGCACGGTCTACGGCGTCCCGCTGTGGGACGAGGCCAGGGTCAGCGCCGACAATCCGGTCGAGCGGATCGAGAGCTTCCGGAACAAGCGCGTCTTCCTCGTCGCCGGCACCAGCCCGGATCCGGTCAACTGGTTCGACACGGTCAACGAGAACCAGGTGCTGGCCGGCCAGCGGGAGTTCCGGGCCCGCCTCGGTGACGCCGGCATCGCGCACGAATGGTACGAGGAGCCCGGCGGTCACATGATCCGCCCCGCCATGGTCCGCCGCGACCTCGACGGCATCATCGCCCGGCTCCGCAAGGCGTAGCCCGAGGACAACGAGACACCACGGCAAGCCCCCTCGACGGAATCGAGGGGGCTTGTCGTGTGCCGGGCGCCGTCCGGCAGCCGGCGCCGCTCTCTGCCGGACGCCCTTATTCGGTCGCCCGTGCGAGGACTCATACCAGAGCGGGACGGATGGCGGGCAACTTCCACAACTGCCCGCCGCGGCCTCGCCCGGGGCGACTACCGTGTGTGTCCGGTGATCAACGGTGGGCTCATGTTTCCCGGGCCCGCCCGGCCGATGATCCGAGAACGACCGACCACCGTAGGTGCCACCACATGAATACCGATTCCTGGGGCCCCACGTACCGAGGACGCTGATGTCTCAACTTCGCGCACCCGACGCGCGACCGGAACGCCGAGAGGGCGGGCGGCACGGCCGACCGGGTGCCCGTTCCCACTCGGCCGCGGCCAGGCCGCGCGCTGCCCAGCCGTCCCCCGAGGCCCGTATACGCCCCCAACTCCTGCGCACCGCGGTGCTGCCGGCCGTCGCTGTCCTGCTGACCGGCGCAGCGGCCGTCATCCTCACGGTCCGCGCCACCGGCACCGCACCGTCCGCCCAGCTCTGGACGGCGCTCGGCGCGGCCGGGGCACTGGCGGCCGCCGCCGTGGCAGCGGCCTTCCTCGCGGCCAACCGCGCCGCCACCACCGTTCTCGGCCGCTGCCTCGCGCTGCGCAGGGCCAGCGCCCAGGGCCAGGCCGAACTGCAACGGGTGGTGGAACAGCTCCGCAACGGCGAACCCGTGTCCGCGCGTCGGCCCCCGCAGCCCACCGCCCCCGGCAGCGACGCCTTCGAGCTGCTGGCACAGGAGCTCGGCCGTCAACAGGAGGCCGCCGTGGCCGCCGTCGTCCAGGCGTCGCGGCTCTCCGAGCACACCGGCGAGGACCAGAAGGTCGAGGTCTTCGTCAATCTCGCCCGCCGGCTGCAGTCGCTCGTGCACCGCGAGATCCAGCTGCTCGACGAGCTGGAACACGAGGTCGAGGACCCCGATCTGCTCAAGGGCCTCTTCCACGTCGACCACCTGGCCACCCGCATCCGCCGCCACGCCGAGAACCTCGCCGTCCTCGGCGGGGCCGTCTCCCGGCGCCAGTGGAGCAACCCGGTCACCATGACGGAGGTGCTGCGCTCGGCGATCGCCGAGGTCGAACAGTATCCGCGGGTCAAGCTCGTGCCCCCGATCGACGGCACCCTGCGCGGGCACGCCGTGGCCGACGTCATCCACCTCCTGGCCGAACTGGTCGAGAACGCCACGGTGTTCTCCGCCCCGCACACCCAGGTGCTGCTGCGGGCCCAGCACGTGACCGCCGGTCTCGCGCTGGAGGTGGAGGACCGTGGTCTCGGCATGCCGGGCGACGAGCAGAAGCGGATGAACGCCCTGCTCGCCGACCCGGACCAGGTCAACGTGGCCCGGCTGCTCCAGGACGGCAGGATCGGGCTGTTCGTGGTGGCCTCGCTGGCCCGCAGACACGGCATCGCCGTACGGCTGCAGAGCAACATCTACGGCGGTACGCAGGCAGTGCTCGTGCTTCCGCAGTCCCTGCTCGGCGTCGAGGGCGAGGCCCCCGCCGAGGCAGGCGGCGCACCGGCCCCGCCGCCCGGGCCCGTACACCGTCCGCCGCCCCTGGACGAGGCCACCGCACGCCGGGACCTCGACCGGGGCCCGGCCCCCGCCCCCGAGCCGGAGCCGGAGCGCCGGCCGTACGTACCGAACCAGCAGTTGCGGATGCACCAGCCGCCCCAGCAGACACGGCGTCAGGGCGAGGCCCCGCCGCTCCCGCTGCGTGCCGAACGGCTCGACCGGCCCGCACCCGCCGAGGCTCACCCCGGCAGCCGGACCGCGGACGAAGCGGTACCTGCACCGGCACCGGCACTTACCCCGGAGCCAGGAGTCGTGCGCGGCACGATGGGCCGACCGCAGCTTCCCCGGCGCGCCAATCAGGAGCACCTCGTCCCACAACTCAGGGACGCTCCCGCCCCGCGCATCGACGAGGAGCCCGCCCTGCACGACCCGGGGCTGGTGGCGGCCTTCCGGCGCGGCATCGACCTCGCCGAGGCGCGTGCCGAATCGGAGTCCGAGCCGGGGACGGATACCGGACAGGGTTCCGGGTCCGGGACGGATCCCGCGGCCGTCAAGGCTGCCCGGACGCCGCTGGATCCGCTCCCGGTCCGCGGTGCCACCGCCTCGGGGGAACTCCTCCGGGCCGGCTCGTACCACAGCGATCAAGAACCACTCGAAGCGAACACCTCCAAGGAGTAGATGCACCATGGCGACCGATATGCCGTCCGGTCAGGTCTCGGACCTCGACTGGCTGCTGAGCGGGCTGGTACAGCGCGTGCCCTACACGCGCAGCGCGGTCCTGCTCTCCGCCGACGGGCTGGTGAAATCCCTCCATGGCATGGACGCCGACAGCGCCGACCACATGGCGGCGCTGGCCGCCGGCCTGTACTCCCTCGGCCGCAGCGCCGGAGCACGGTTCGGGGACAACGGGGAGGTCCGCCAGGTGGTGGTGGAGCTCGACTCGACGCTGCTCTTCGTCGCCACCGCCGGTTCCGGCACCTGTCTGGCCGTACTCGCCGGGCGGAGCGCCGATGCCGCCGTGCTGGGCTACGAGATGACCATGCTGGTCAAGAGTGTGCGGCCCTATCTGATGACCCCGACCAGACAAGCGGCCGGGGTGCCGGGCGCCACGGGGCTGTGAGCGTGTCGGCCACGCGGGACGCGCCGTTGCTCGACGATGCGGCAGGCCGCCTCATCCGCCCGTACACGGTGAGCAACGGCCGCACCCGGCCCACGACCGTGCTGGACCTGCTGTCCCTGGTGATGGCCACCGGAACCGTTCCGCAGGTCCACCTCGGTCCCGAGCACTCGGTGGCACTGGGACTGTGCGGCGGCCCCACCTCGGTCGCCGAGATCGCGGCACATCTGCGGCTGCCCGCGGTCGTCACCAAGGTGCTCCTCTCCGATCTGGTCGACTGCGGCGCGGTCACCGCACACCCGCCCGCCTTCCACGACATGCCCACCGACCGATCCCTGCTGGAGGCAGTGCTCGATGGCTTACGACGACAGCTCTGACGGTTTCGACAGCTCCGCCCCGTACGCGGGGACCGCGAGCCCCGGAAACGTCGGCTATGCGGAGGGCCCCGGGAGCGGCGGGTACGAGGAGCCGCCGGGGCACATCGGGTACGCGGACGCCCCCGTCAGCACCGGCTACGAGGAGCCGGCCGCCACCCCGGAGGGCTTCCCCGTCGCGCTCAAGGTACTGGTGGCGGGCGGGTTCGGCGTCGGCAAGACGACCTTCGTCGGAGCGGTCAGCGAGATCGCGCCGCTGAGCACGGAGGAGCTGCTGACCCAGGTCAGCGCCGCGACCGACAGCCTCGAAGGCATCGAGTCCAAGACCTCCACCACGGTCGCCATGGACTTCGGCCGCATCACACTGGACGAGCAGCATGTGCTCTACCTGTTCGGCACACCCGGACAGGAACGCTTCTGGTTCATGTGGGACGAACTCTCCCAGGGCGCACTGGGAGCGGTGGTCATCGCCGACACCCGCAGACTCGAGGAGTGCTTCGCGGCCGTCGACTTCTTCGAGCGGCGGGGCATCGGATTCATCGTCGCCGTCAACGAGTTCGACGGCGCCTTCCGCTACGGCCCCGACGAGGTGCGGGCCGCGCTCGACCTGACACCCGAGGTACCGGTCGTCCTGTGCGACGCCCGGATCGCCAGCTCGGGCACCGGGGCGCTGGTCACCCTCGTCCAGCACCTCATCAACGCCACCGCGGAACCGGCCCCGCTCTCCGCCCACGGAAGTCTCGGAGTCCCCACGTGATCCCGCACGCCATCGGCCGGATGCTGCTGACCCCCGTCGACAGCGACGCCCCCGTCCGGACCCAGCGGCTGCGCAGCCTCGGCCTGGGGGAGCGGTCCGACGCCTCCTTCGACAACTTCGACGCCTTCGCCGACCGGGTGGCCGAAGTGACCGAAGTGCCCTTCTCCATGGTCAACTTCATCGACGGGAACCGGCAGTTCTACGCCGGGCTGCACACCCCGGCAGGCACCCGCAAGGGCGCCGACCTGGGCGCCACGGCGGCCGGCAGCGGCCGAAGCGGCCGGTATGTGGCCCTCGATCACGGCTACTGCCCGCACGTCGTGGTCCGGCGCAGGGCACTGGTCCTGGAGGACGTCTGCGACTACCCGCGGTTCGCCGGCAACCCGGTCGTCGACGACATAGGCATCCGCTCCTACCTCGGGGCACCGCTCATCGACCGTACGGGGATCGCCCTGGGCGCCGTCTGCGCCGTGGACACCGTGCCCCGGCCGTGGGGCCGGGCCGGGCTCGACACGATCAAGTCCCTGGCTCAGGAACTGGTCGGCCACATCCACCGGCGGGAGGACAACACCCTCGGCATCTGAGTCCCGGCCCGCCGTCCGGGCCAGGGAGCCCTGCGCCGGATCAGACCTCGACCCGGGTCCCGTCCAGGAAGGTCAGCACCACGGCGTCGCCGTTCACCCGCACGCGCACCGCCGTACGGAGCGCCTCCGGATGGACACGGTCCCGGGAGAGCACCACGAGCGAGACATGAACGCCCGTGCCGCCCGGACGGGGCGCGCTGCGCAGATACGGGACCGCCGAGTGAGGTCCGTACGCGTTGGACTCGACATCGCGCGCCACCGCGGCCCCGTCGGCGCCGCCGTCCCACCCGTACAGCGCGACCACCGCGCTGGTCAGCCCGTCGGCCGTGCGGGCGAGCGCCCAGTCAGGCCCCGTCGAGGCGAACGGGCTCGTCCCGTCGGCTACCGCGTGGCCGCCCTCCCGGACCACCGCGCCCTCGGGGGACTCGACCCGGTGAACCCGGATCTCCCACGGACCGTGCAGCACGCTCGTCGTCCCGATCCGGTACCCGCGTTCGTCGCCGGGCAGCCGCGCCACCGACCAGGAGGCGGCGATCCGGCCCTCACAGCGCAGCGGATGGATCCGGCGGCGCCGGGACGGGGTGCCGTCCGGGGCGATCAGCGCCAGATGGCTGTCCATGTTGCGCGCCAGGGCGTGCGGCGCGGATTCCGGTGCGGTCGCCGTCGAGTACGCGAGCTTCGCGTAGTGCGGATCGTCCTCGCCCGCACCCCGGTCCGGATCGGCGTCGGACGCGTCGGATTCAGGGGCCGGCGGGTTGTGGTCGCTGCCGTGGTTGACCAGCCGCACGATCCCGTCGTGCCGCGTGCCGTGCAGCAGCCAACCCGGGGCGGGCAGTGCACTGTAGGTGTCCGACTCATCGACGGGAAGCGGGAGTTCACGCGCTGTCCACACCGCGTGGTCCGCCGGGAGCAGCAGCCCGAGGAAGCCCTTGCTCGCCCAGTACGGGGAGGCCGGACCGGAGTACGGCTGGGTCGACGGCAGGAAGGTGTCGTACCAGCCGAGCGTCAGCAGTCCCCGCTCGTCCGGCACTCCGCGCTCCACGAAGTGCCGCAGCGTACCCGAGGCGAGCCGGCGGGTGAGGCCGGGCGCAAGCGGTGTGCAGTCGGCGAGCGCGCCCATCCAGACCGGTGCGAGCGCGGCGAAGCGGTACGTGAGCGAACGGCCCTGGTGGACCGGTGTGCCGTCCGCCCCGAAGAAGTGCGGGTAGTCCTCCAGGAACCGGCTGAGCCGCTGACGGTAGATGGTGGACCGGCCGCCGTCGCCGTCCGGCCCGGCGATCCGCGCCCACAGCAGCGGGTACAGATGCATGGCCCAGCCGATGTAGTAGTCGAAATTGCGCCCGTCCCCGTCGGTGTACCAGCCGTCGCCGACGTACCAGTCCTCGATCCTGTCCAGCCCGCCCTCGATGTCGGAGCGGCTGTACGGGGCACCCACCGATGCGAGGAACTGCTCCGAAACCACCTGGAAGAGGCGCCAGTTGTTGTCCCAGGTGCGTCCGCCGACGAACCCGGAGAACCAGTCGACGACCCGCTCCTGCACTCCGGCGTCCAGCCGGTCCCAGATCCACGGCCGGGTCTCGTGCAGCGCGACCGCGATCGACGCCGCCTCCACCATCTGCTGCGAACAGTCCGTCAGACGCGGCCAAGACTCCCCGCTCCGGGGGTCGGTGCCGGCCGCGAGACCCACCGCGTAGCGCTCCGTCAGCGCGGGGTCGACCGCCCCGCCCGCTCCCGCGATCCGGCAGGCGGCGAGCAGGAACGAACGGGCGAAGCCCTCCAGCCCGTCCGAGACGACCCCCGACCAACTGCCGCGACCGGGCAGCCGGTACTGGGCGAAGCCCGGGGTCGCGTACGGGGTCAGCGCGTCCAGCA
The DNA here is from genome assembly GCF_042882365.1 of Streptomyces sp. NPDC058221. Taxonomy (NCBI): domain Bacteria; kingdom Bacillati; phylum Actinomycetota; class Actinomycetes; order Kitasatosporales; family Streptomycetaceae; genus Streptomyces; species Streptomyces sp. NPDC058221. The sequence goes on from NZ_JBHVWF010000020.1 coordinate 24,708, forward strand.
TCCGGTCGGCGGTCGCCTCCCAGTGCGCCCGGGTCCAGCCGGTGCGTGACGACAGGACCCGGTCGGTCGGCGGCAGTTGCAGATGCGGGGCGACGGACATGGTGGCGCTGCTCCTCGGATTCGAAGCCAGGGGGTCGGGTTACTGAACGAGTTCGGCGTGGTGGGTATGGCCCCGGGAGCCGCCCACCTCGACGGTGAGGACGGTCCTGCTGCCCGGAACGACAGTCACGGTGTCATCGGCTTCCGCCACCGACCGCACCCGGAAGGGGAGTTCGACCGTGAGGGAGGTCTGTGTCCGGCCCGGATCTGCGACCGCGACGCCGACGTGCGGGCCCCGCCGCGTGACCAGCACCGAAGCCGGGCCGGAGGAGGTGATCCCGGCAGCTGAGCCGGCGCCCCAGAAGTGCACGGCGGTCAGTCCGGTCCGGCGGTCCTCGACGGCCTGCGCGGTGGAGTCGTTCGCGATGATCCGCACCGGCCGGGAGTGCGACCAGACCGAGGTGGCGGCGGCCGAAGCGCCGGGCAGCAGCACATACGCGTAGCCGCCGTCGGTGGGTGAGATCCCGTGATCCACCCAGAGCGTGAGATAGCGACGGGTGACGGGATCGGTGCTGCCGGCGGTGTCGGCCCCCGTGTCGATGGCACGCCAGGTGCCGGTGCGCTCTTCACGCAGGGCGTGCAGCGCTGCGCCCTCGGGGAACACATAGCCGCCGACACCGTCCAGATGGGCCCACCGGGCCCGGCCGAACGCACCGGCCCTGCCCTGGTCGACGGGCTGCGGAATCCCGTCGACCAGCAGCCGGCCCTGCCCCCGTGCGCCGAGGTTGCGGTTCTCGACGATCGTCTCGACGGGCCGGCCGTCGGTCGCGGTGATGCCGGCGCCGAGCGCCACCACCGCGTTGTTCAGCAGGAACCACGCTTTCCTCGTCCGGAGCGTGCTGCCCGGGGCGCCTGTCACCTCCATCGCGGCCACCGCGAAGCGGTCGTCCAGGACAGCCCCGCCGGCGACGGTGTTCGCCGGCCGATAGGTGGACGTACCGGCGTCGGAGCCGAGATCGTCACGGCGCCGGGTGTCGACCGTGGTGCCGGGGAGCCGGTAGGGATCGACGGTCGGCCAGAAGCCGTCGTTGAACTGCCCCAGGTCGTCTCCGGAGTACAGATACGTCATGCCGTCGCCGGTGTACCAGCCGTGCAGATTCTCCCCGTTGCCCGCCTCGTAGGCGGAGATCCGCTTCGACGACAGCGACAGTGCGAGGGCCCAGCCGGGGCGACGGTGCACCACCCGGTCCATGCCGGCGAGGACGAAGCTGCCTGTCGTGCGCGCCCCGGCGTGCACGGTCCGGTCGTTCAGCACGCCCTTGGCCAGAGCGAGTTGGGGAAGCGTGGCGAGGGCGGCGAACGGTGTGGTGCGGTTGCGCGTCAGCCAGCCCTTGGCCAGTGCCCGCCAGCGGTCCGCGTAGGAGGCGGGTGCGCCGGACGCGAGAAGGAGGATCGCCGCGACGGCCGCCGCACCGTCCCGGTGGTCACCCGCGCGTTCCCGGGAGACGGCCCGCCCGCGCACCGCGTCCATGATCAGCCCGTCGAAGACCACCGGTGCGAAACTCCGCTCCACGGCCTCGTACATCACCGAGACCAACGGATCGTCGACCGCCCATGGCGAGCCGGCGAGGAGCGCGAGCAGCCAGGCCGCACCGCCGAGCAGCACCGTGCCGTACGAGCCGGTGTACGCGACCACGTCGTGCTGGACGAACGAGCCGTCCTCGTAGAAACCGTCACCCGAACTCGTGTACTGGAAAAGGCTGTTGCGCCCCGAGTCACGCACATCAAAGAGCGCGTCACGGGCGGACGCCACCTTGGCGGCGTCCTTGCCCAGCAGTCCGCGCAGCGCCACGATCACGGCCTTGTCCGTGCGGTTGGCCCCCGTCTCGGACAGCGTAGGGGAGTTGGTGCGGCGGTCCGCGTCCGGGCAGAACCGGTCGACGACGCCCAGATAGTCCGTGAGATCAGCGGTGGACAGTGTGCCGCGGAGCAGTACGCAGCAGTCCATCAGTGCACGCGGCGCACCGATCTCCCAGAACCACCAGTTGCCGCTCTCCTTCGCCTCCGGGTGGTAGGCAGCGTCGTAAGCGAACCGCAGTGCGCCGAGCAGGGCGTCGGCGATGGCGGCGTCTCCCGCCAGGGCGGCGCCCGGCGTGGCCCATGCGGTGGCGAGGGTGCGCAGGCGTGTGTAGCTCTGCCCGAAGTTCCCCGGATCGGTGACGGGGGAGAGATCGGCCCACAGTGCGGTGCGTCCGGCGCTGCGGTCCAGGGTGTCCCACAGCTCCTCCGCCTCGCTGTCCAGGGTCGCGAGGGCGGCGGCGAAATCGGGATCGGCCGTGTCGAAACCGCCCCCGGTGGTGAGGCTCTCGGCCCGCAGGAGAAGCGCGTCGAAGTCCTGGCCGGCCGCCCGCTCCGCACCGGCGGCCTGTGCGGGGCCCGCCGGGACGAGCGCCGCACCGACGGCCGTGGCGCCACTCGCGGCGAGAAGGGTCCTTCTGGTCAGGTGCACGATGACTCCTTGTCCTGCGTTCCCTGGGATCTCTGCGTTCCTCGCGGCGCTCGGGCTCAGTCGGTGAGTGTGCTCGGGTCGACATCCGGCTGGGGAAGACGGAGAGCCGCCAGCTCGGCCCTGCCGACGGCGTCGACCGGGAACGCCCACGTGTTGACGAAGAAGTCCGTGAGGTCGTGTCCCGCGATGCGGCTGGAGTAGGTGGCCAGCGCCCGGTAGCGCTTCGCGTCCTCCGTGGAGCCGGACTGCGGGTTCTCCTCCCGCACCAGCTTGTGCAGCCGGGGCCAGAAGTCGTCCCCGAAGGCGAGCTCCAGCTGGCGCAGCGGCACGAGCTTCTCGTAGGCGCCGAAGGACTTCTCGTACGTCAGCCCGTCCGTGCCGAATTTGGCCCGTGAGGTCTGGAAGGCGGTGAGGCCGGTCTCCGGATCCACCGTGAGCAGGTTGGACGGCTGCTCCAGCGTACGCTGCGCGGCCAGCGAGTAGATGTTCACCGTGACCTCGGTCAGGCCGCCCGGCTTGTACGCCATCTGCTGGTGCAGGTGGCCGAGTTCGTGGTACAGCCCCCAGCCGCGGGTCCGCAGCCCCTCGACGGTCGTGGCCCGGTCGAGATAGGCGCGCGGGAAGCCGTTGTAGCCGTGCGTGGCGTACGCACCCACTCCGTCCGGCACCTTGCTGACCTCGGTGAAGTGGTACGGCCCCGCCTTGCGCCTGTGCACCGGCTTCGAACCGTCGAGGCCACTGATCCGGGCGTGCGAGTCGATGATCGTCCCGACCAGTCGGAGCAGTGCGGCGTGGTCCTCGTCGCGGTACTGCAGCGCGCCGTCGCGGGTCAGGGTCATGATCGTGTCCGGCCCGTGGAGTTCCACCCAGGGCGAGGCGGTGAGGGTGTCGAGCTGCCGTTGGTAGTCCGTCTCGGTGGTGCGGCCCAGGGCGAAGACCGGCATCGGGACCGCGCCGGAGCGGATGAGCACGTCTGCCTTCTCGCCGTTCCCGGTGAGGCTCAGATAGACGGGGCCGCCGTGCGGGTCGGTCACGGTGTTGGCGCCCGCCGCCAGCGGGTAGCTGCGCGGTTCGGTGATCTCGCCGTAGTAGTCCCAGGCGCCGATCCACAGGGTGGGCAGCAGACCGTCGTGCGGCCGGACGGTCACGGAGAGCGGTGTGGCCGTGGGTACGTACAGGCCCGTCGGCTGGAACTCGGAGCCGCGCAGGGCCTGTGCGAGCCGCAGCCGCTCGGCCTCGGCCGCGGGGCGGGCGGTCACGGTCAGGGTGACCGGCCGGCTGTGCGGCCTGCCGGCGGCGGCCCGGGCGGGCGGTGCGGTGGCGCCGAGCGCGGCCACCGCCGCGGCACCGGCCGCCGCGGTGAGCACGGAGCGGCGGCCGACCTGGGTGGGGAACGAGGCGGAGGGGGTGTGCTGACGCATGCGGAACTCTCCCTGCAGAAACGAATGAGGGGCGGAAGCGTGCGGAACGGGGTGGGGCGTGCCGTCAGCATGTAAGCGGTTGCTGTCGAGCCGCAAGGGGAGTCGAGAAGTTACTGTGATTTTCTATGGCCAACTGTGGACAGGCAGGAAGTAACCGGTCACATGAGCGTAGGCCGGTCCGCCCGTGGCCCGACGGAATCGCGTACCACGATGTGGGTGCCGAGCCGCAGCGCACCGGTGGTCGGCTCCCGCCAGTCGTCCTCGTCGCCGCCGGAGACGGCCAGCCGCACCGCCTGGCGCCCCATCTCCTCCAGTGGCACATGGACCGTGGTCAGCCGGGGGCGCAGCTCCTGGGCGACCGGGATGTCGTCGTACCCCACCAGTGAGATGTCCTTCGGCACGCGTAGGCCGGCCTCCTCCAGCGCCTGGGCCGCACCGGCCGCGACCACGTCGTTGGCGGCGAAGACGGCCGTGAACTCCAGCCCGTCCCGGAGTAGTTCGGTCAGCCGTCGGTAGCCGAAGTTACGGCTGAAGGCGCCGGGCTGGACCAGCTCGGGACCGGCGGCCACGCCGCGCAGCTCCAGGGCCCGCCGGTGTCCGGCCAGCCGGTCGCGGGTGGTGGAGAGCTTGGGCGGGCCGCCGAGGTAGAGGATGCGTTCGTGGCCCTGCATCAGCAGATGGTCGGTGATGGCGAAGGCGCCGCCCTCGTTGTCGTACTCGACGGCCGCTGTCGGGGCGGTGTCGCCCAGCGGCGGCCTGCCGCACAGCACCAGCTTGGATCCGCCCGCGTCCAGCTCGCGTGCCCGGCGGGCCAGCTCGGAGGTGTAGCCGCGGTCGGCGATGGAGCCGCCGACGACCACCACCGCGTCCGCCCGCCGCTCGTGCATCAGGTCGATGAACGCCAGCTCGCGCTGCGGGTCGCCCTGGGTGCAGCAGACCAGGCAGAGCCGTCCGCCGAGCGCGGCCTCGCGTTCCACGCCCCGCGCGATATAGGCGTAGAACGGGTCGATGACCTCGTTGACGATGATGCCGACGGTGCGGTTGGAGACACCGGCCAGCGCGCGGGCGTGCGCGTTGACCACGTAGCCGAGCTCGCGCATGGCCGACTCGACGCGTTCCCGGGTCGCCTCGGCGACGGGGTAGTTGCGGTTCAGGACACGCGAGACGGTGGCCGTCGAAACGCCTGCGCGCCGTGCGACATCGGTGACCGTCGCCCGCCGCTGTCCGTCCGCGGCCGTGCTCTGCCGGCGCATCCGGCTCACCCCCTGGTGGCTGTTGTGTGACGCCGAGCCTAGAGCCTGCGGCGGGTCGGGGTTCATGCGATCCTCCCCAGGTCGGCCCGGTGCACCGGGTGGCCGAAGGGCTCGGCCCGCGCGTACCGGGCCAGCTCCTCGACGGCGAGCGCCCCCAGCCGCCCGACCTCGTTGCCCTGGGCGCCCGCGAGATGCGGCGTGAGGAAGACGTTGGGCAGATCCCACAGCGGGTGGCCGGCCGGCAGCGGCTCGGGCGATGTCACGTCCAGGACCGCGTCGAGCCGGCCGCTGACCAGGTGTCCGGTCAGCGCCTCGGTGTCCACCAGCGGGCCGCGGGCCGTGTTGACGAGCAGCGTGCCGGGGCGCATCAGCCCGATCCGGCGGGCGTCGATGATCCCCCGGGTCTCGGGCGTGTCCGGGGCGTGCACGGTCACCACGTCGCTGGTGGCCACGAGCGTGTCCAGATCGGCAGGTGTGACACCGAGGAGCGCCGCCTCGGCGCCGCTCACGTACGGGTCGTACAGCAGCACCTCCGCGTCCAGGACCCGCAGCAGCTCGATGACCCGGCGGCCGATCCGGGAGGCGCCGACGACGCCCACGGTCAGCCCGTGGGTGCCCAGCCAGTGGTGCCGGTCGAGGTCGGCCCCGGTGCGGTGGGTGCGGCGGGCGCGGTAGAGCCCCGCCAGCGGGAACACCCGCTTCGCTCCCATGATGATCGCCGCCAGCGTGAACTCCGCCACCGGTACGGCATTGGCCGACGCGGCCGAGGAGACGACGATCCCGCGGTCGAAGGCCTCCGGGGACAGAAACGGTTTCACCGTGCCGGCCGCATGGATCACGGCCCGCAGCGCGGGTGCCCGGTCCAGCAGTGCGGCGTCCACGCGCGGGCAGCCCCAGCCGGTGAGCAGCACCTCGGCCTCGGCCAGTGCCGCGGTGGCGGCGGGGGAGTCGAACTCGCTGATCACGGACGGGGCGAGGAGGTCCGCGGTGTCCTCCAGCCGGGCCCGGACGGGAGGCGGGAAGACCTCGTCCAGCAGTCCGGGGCTCATGGCCAGGACCGTGCGCGGCCGCCTTGCGGGCGGGGTCGCGGCATCGGTACCGGATCGAGCCGGTGCCTCTTCGGTGGTTCGCACCCTGCCTCCGGACAGTAATCGCGTTCTATGGAATGACCGGCACGCTAAGGACCACGGCGGTCGACCGTCAAGGGCTATCCGCGTGCAACTGCCTGCTTTCATGCAGTATCTAGCTATTTTCTGGCATGGAATTCCCCTGGGGAGCAGCACGAAACAAAGACGTTCGCTCGGATCTCTTGACGCTGGGGTTAACCGCTTACTAACTTGCCGCCGCAGAAGGCTCACCACGCGCCACCCGGCCGAACAGGACGCACCATGGCTGACACAGCACCCCCGCTGCCGCGGGAAAAGCGGCGGCAGCGGGCCGACGAACCCGCTCCGCCCGATGCCCCGGCCGCAGCCGCGCCACACCGGCTGACGCTCGGTCAGCGGATCAAGCGCGACCGGGTGATGCTGCTGCTCACCCTGCCCGGCCTGCTCTACTTCGTCGTCTTCCACTACGTGCCGCTGCTCGGCTACGTGGTGGCGTTCCAGGACTACCAGCCGTACCTCGGATACATGCACAGCGTCTGGGTCGGCTTCGCCAACTTCTCCGCGGCGTTCGGCGAACCGGCCTTCTGGAGCGCGACGTTCAACACCCTGGAGATCGCCCTCATCCAGCTGGTGTTCTTCTTCCCGGTCCCGGTCGCCCTGGCTCTGCTGCTCAACAGCATCGCCAGCGACCGCATCAGGCGCTTCGTGCAGAGCGTCGTCTATCTGCCGCACTTCATCGGCTGGGTCATCATCGTCTCGATCTTCCAGCAGATCCTGGGCGGCGCCGGACTGCTGCCCGACGTGCTGGGAGGTCTGGGGCTGCCGCGCTACGACATGATGAGCGACCCGGACGCCTTCCCCTGGCTGCTGACCCTCCAAGTGGCCTGGAAGGACGCCGGCTGGGGCACGATCATCATCCTCGCCGCGCTGCTCAACATCGACCGGCAGAGTTACGAGGCCGCCGCGATCGACGGGGCGGGGCCCCGGCGCCGGCTCTGGCACGTGACGCTGCCGGGCATCGCCCCCGTACTCATCCTGCTGCTGATCCTCAACCTCGGGCAGATCCTCTCCGTCGGTTTCGAGCAGATCCTGCTCCAGCGTGACGCGGTCGGCCCGGACTCCGGTGAGGTCCTCGACACCTACGTCTACTACCACGGCATCAAGGACAACGACTGGGGCGTCGCCGCCGCCGTCGGACTCGTCAAGGCAGTCATCGGCACCGGACTCGTGCTGGGCGCGAACAAGCTCGCCCACCGACTCGGCCACGAAGGGGTGTACCGCGGTGCTGACCGCTGAGAAGACACGCGCCACATCCGGGACGACCGCGCCCGCGCCCCGGCCCGCCCGGCAGCGCAGGACCGACGGCAGACCGCCGTGGATGGAACGGCCGACCCGCATGGGCACGACCGCCAAAGCCGTGGCCGTCGTCGTGGTCGTCCTCGCCGTCGCCTATCCGCTGGTCGGCGTCATCGGCACGAGCTTCGCCTCGCAGACCGACATCATCAAGGCCTCCGGCCTCGTCCTGTGGCCCGACCACCCGAGCCTGGACGCCTACCGCACGATCTTCACGGGCGGCGTCGTCACCCGGGCGCTGCTCGTCTCCGTGGGCATCACCGTGTTCGGCACCCTGGCCAGCCTGCTCGTCACGGTCGGTATGGCCTACGGACTCTCCCGCCGCGAGGTCACCGGCTCTCGCCCCATCCTGATGATCGCCCTCTTCACCATGCTGTTCAACGCGGGCATCATCCCGAACTTCCTGCTGGTCAAGGGGCTCGGGCTGTACGACACCTACGCGGCGCTCGTCATGCCCACCCTGGTCAGCGCCTTCAACCTGGTCGTCCTGAGGTCCTTCTTCATGAGCCTGCCGGAGGAGCTCTACGACGCGGCGAAGGTCGACGGCGCGGGCGACTTCCGCATCCTGGTGCGCATCGTCCTGCCGCTCTCCAAGGCCGTCCTCGCTGTGATCAGCCTCTTCTACGCGGTGACGTACTGGAACGCCTTCTTCAACTCGCTCCTGTACCTCAACGACTCCGACAAATGGCCGCTGCCCATGGTGCTGCGGACGTACGTCCTCCAGGGCCAGAGCCTCAACTCGGCCTCGGCCGGCGAAGTGCTCGCCCCGCAGCAGGCCGTACAGATGGCGGTCCTGGTGATCGCCGTCGTCCCGATCCTCTGTGTCTACCCGTTCCTCCAGCGCTACTTCACCAAGGGCGTGCTCACCGGCGCGGTCAAGGGCTGAGCGCAGCCACCGCCCCCCACTCCTTCCCTCCCCTCTTCCAAGGAGATCCAGGTGCCGAGCTCAACCCCCATCAACCGCAGAGCCCTGTTCCGCATGGGTGCCGGCGTCGGTCTGGGACTTGCCGCCGCCCCGCTGCTCGCCGCCTGCGGTGACGGCGGCACGACCGCGACGGCCGAGGCCAAGAGCGCCTCGCTGCTCCCCGACACCGCGATCCGCAACATCGGTCTCAAGCCCGATCTGGCCGGCACCGCGGCCGGTGTCCCGCAGGGCTTCTTCAGCTACCCGGCCAAGCCGTTGCGGGCCACGAAGGCCACCCCGCTCAAGGGGGCGAAGCCGATCAGCGCGACGATGGAGACCTTCTCGCCGCCGCCGCCCTCGCGCGGCAAGAACGTCGCCTGGCAGGAGATCGAGAAGCTGCTCGGCGGCCAGGTGAGCATCACCGCCGTCCCTGCCGACGACTACGGCACCAAGTTCTCCACCATGATCGCCAGCGACAGCCTGCCGGACCTGTTCATGTACCCGGAGGTCGGCGGCGTCGACAACAAGTCCGCTTTCCTGCAGGCCAAGTGCGCCGACCTGACCCCGTACCTCGCCGGGGACAAGGCCAGGGACTACCCGAACCTGGCCGCGATTGCGAAGGGTGCCTGGCAGTCCGCCATCTTCGGCGGAAAGCTCTACGGCATCCCGATCGCGCGCACCGGGACGGGCGGCGCCGGTGTCTACCGTCACGACCTGTTCGAAGAGGCCGGCGTCACGAGTCTCGACCAGATCACCGGCCTCGACCGGTTCGTCGAGATCTGCAAGGAACTCACCCGCCCCAAGAAGGACCAGTACGCGATCATCGCGGGCGCCACCAGCATGCTCGCCATGTCCGCGGGCGCGCCGTACTACTGGCGGCTGGACGAGAAGACCGGCAAGTTCACCACCGACCTGGAGACTCCGGAGTTCCGCAAGGCGGTGGAGACGGCCCGGCTGCTGTACAGGGCGGGCTGCTTCTACCCGGGCACCCTCCAGATGTCCGGGGCGCAGAAGGCCCAGTACACGGACATGTTCAAGAACGGCAAGGGTGCCTACGTCTACGACGGGATGCCCACCTACCTGGCGCCCGGCGTCGGCTACGTCGCAGCGATGAAGGCGGTCGACAAGAAGTACGACCCGCGCCCGTTCGTACCGGTCGGCAAGGACGCCATCGCCTGGATGGACAACGTCGAGCTGCAGAACACCCACATCAAGAAGGCATCCGGGGACCGCGTCAAGGAGATCCTGGCGTTCGCCGACTTCGCCGCCTCGCCGTTCGGCAGCCTGGAGTACACGCTCATCAACTACGGGGTCGAGGGCAAGGACTTCACCCGTGACGCCCAGGGCAACCCGGCGCTGACCAAGCAGGGCACCCAGGACGTCACCGTGCCCTGGAAGTTCGTGGCCTCCGCCGTACCCGCGATCTTCAGCGCCGACTCCGAGCAGGGTGTGCGCCACGTCCACGACACGTTCACCAGGATGATCCCGATCATGGAGCAGGACCCGACGCTCCAGTATTCCTCGCCCACCTGGGACTCGAAGGGCTCCGGCAGCCTCAACACGCTGAAGGGGGACGCCCTGAAGGACATCATCTCCGGCCGCAAGCCGATGTCGGCCTACGACCAGCTGGTCAAGGACTACCTGGCCAAGGGTGGCGAGAAGGCCCGCGGCGAGTTCGAGGAAGCCTTCCAGAAGGGCAAGAAGTGATGACGGCTCCCACCAGCAGGCGAACCGCCCTGAGGCTCGGCGGGGCCGCGCTCACCGCAGCCGTCGCCGTACCGGCCCTCGGCGCGCCGGCCGCCGCGCTACCGCACCGCTTCGACCCGAAGCCGGGTTCCGACGGAGTCGGCGACCCGCTCTTCCCGACACTCGGCAACGGCGGCTACCAGGTCCTCCACTACGACCTGACCTTCGACTTCACCCCGGTGACGTACGACTTCACCGCGACAGTGAAGATCAACGCCAAGGCCACCCAGGACCTTTCGGCCTTCAACCTGGACACCGACGGCCACACCATCGACTCCGTCACCGTCACAGGCCGCCCCGCCACTTGGGAACTGACACCCGGTCAGAGCGGCCAGGAGTTCACCGTCACCCCGGCCCGCCCGCTCCACGACGGGCAGGCGTTCACCACCGAGATCCGCTACCGGGGCAACGGCAAGGCGCCCCGGCTCGGTCTCACCGGCTGGGCGTTCGGTGCCGACGGCGGCTTCGCCTCGGCCGCCCAGTCCTCGCGCGCCGACACCTTCCTGCCGTGCAACGACACCCCGTCCGACAAGGCGACGTGGACCTTCCACATCAGCGCCCCCGAGGGTTTCGTCGCCACCGCCAACGGCGAGCTGACCCACCGGACTCCGCGCGCCGACGGTTCCACGGTCTGGCACTTCGCCCTGCGCGAGCGGATGGCCACCGAACTGATCGGCATCGCCGTGGTCAAGGGCACCTACCTCTACGGCTCCAGCCACCGCGGCCTTCCGCTGCGGCACATCGTGCCGCAGGGCGAGGAGGAGAGGTACGGCCCGATCGTGGCCCGTACAGCCGACCATCTCGCCTGGCTGGAAGCGAAGTTCGGCCGCTACCCGTTCTCCGTCTACGGGCTCCACATCTACGGCGGCTACACCGACGCCCTGGAGAACCAGACCCTGTCCCTGTTCGCCACCAGCTGGTTCAAGCCCGACGCCAACGGCCGGCCCGGCTACGAGACCACCATGGTGCACGAGCTGGTCCACCAGTGGTTCGGCGACTCCGTCACCCCGGACGACTGGCAGCAGGCCTGGCTGAACGAGGGCCCGGCCGTGTACTACGCGGGTCTGTACGGCGAGGAGCGCGGCTGGTCCGTCCTCGCCGACAAGATGAAGGCGACATACGAGAAACTCGACGCCGTCCGCGCGGCCGACGGTCCGCCCGGACTGCCGAAGGCGCTCGGAGGCACGAACATCTACGACGGTGGCGCACTCGTCCTCTATGCCCTGAGCCTGCGGGCCGGGCAGCGGAAGTTCGACCACGTCATGCGCGAGTGGGCCAGGCGTTTCAGGGACTCCACGTACACCAGCGAGGACTTCATCCGGCACACCGTCGGCGTCACCGGCGACAGAGCCCTGGACCCGTTCCTGCGCGACTGGCTCTTCGGCGCCGTCAACCCGCCCATGCCCGGCCACCCCGACTGGAAGGCCACCGCGTGAACCGCACCGTGAACCTCGTACGAGGAACCGCCGCTGCCGCCACCGCCGCATTTCTGGCCGCGCTCCTCGCCGCCCCGGGCGCCCAGGCGGCACCCGGCGCCCGCACGCTGTACGCGGCCCCGGACGGCCGGGGATCCTCCTGCACCGTCGCCCGCCCCTGCAGCCCGGAAGGCGCCCGGGACCAGGCCCGGACGGAGACCGGGCGTGCTGTCCGGATCCTCCTCAAGGACGGCACGTACAAGCGCGACCAGCCCCTGACGCTGGGCGCGGCCGACTCCGGCGGGAACGGCCGCACGGTCACCTGGAGCGCCGCCCCGGGAGCCCACCCCGTCCTCTCCGGCGGACAGGACATCACCGGCTGGCGGAAGAACACCGACGGCACCTGGAGCGCCGACGTCCCCACCGGTGTCACCCCGCGCCAGCTCTTCGTCGACGGCAGACGGGCCACCCGCGCCCGCGGCGAGGCCTGCGCCGCGAGCACCTGCGACGCGACCTCCACCGGCATGACCGGGGCCACCGCGACCGGAATCGACCACTGGCAGCGGCCCACCGATGCCGAGGCCGTCATCCGGGTCCGCTGGCGCAACTACCACTGCCGCATCGCGGGCGTCAGCGGCGACACCATGTCCTTCGTCCAGCCCTGCTGGACCAACTCGGCGAGCGGCACCGACCGCACCGGACCCGCCTGGGACTCCACCGCCGTCGACTCCACCCGCTACAGCGGTGTCGCCTTCTTCGAGAACGCACCCGAACTCCTCGACCAGCCGGGCGAGTTCGTCTGGGACTCGGAGGGCCGCACGGTCACCTACCTGCCGCGCAAGGGCGAGAACATGCGCCGGGCGCGGGCCGTCACCCCGCACACCGAACAGCTGCTCGTCGTCGACGGCGCCCACGACGTCACCGTCAGCGGGATCGGCTTCGCCTACGCGGCGTACCGGCAGCCCGGCACCGACGAGGGCTATGCGGGCATGCAGGCCGGCCTCACCCTGACCGGAGCCACCGGCCCCGTCGACCACGCGGGCCGCTTCTACACGAAGCCGTCCGCCGCGGTCACCGTCCGGGGCGGACGGCAAGTGAGCATCGACAGCGGCCGGTTCAGCCATCTCGGTGGAGCCGGAGCGATCCTGGAGGCCGGCACCAAGGACAGCTCGCTGACCCGGTCGGTCTTCACCGACCTGTCATCGGGCGCCGTGTACGTCGGCGACACCGAACCGATGCCGGAAGCCTCGCTGTCGGGGGAGGGCAACACCATCGCCCACAACACCATCACGCACTCCGGCGTCGAGTACACCGACTCGGTGGGCATCTGGGCCGGTTACGAGTCCGGGCTGAGCATCGACCACAACAGCCTGGACCACCTTCCGTACTCCGCGATCTCGGTCGGCTGGGGCTGGAACCAGCCCGAGGCCCAGAAGTCCGTACTGCGCGACAACAAGGTGACGGCCAACCGCATCACCGATGTCATGGAGGTCGCACAGCAGCAGCACGACGGCGGCGCGATCTACACCCAGGGCTCCCAGCCCGGCACGGTGCTCAGCGGCAACTACATCAACCGCTCCGCGTACGGCAACACCGAGCGCGACGGCAACGGCATCTACCTCGACGAGCAGTCGTCGCACATCACCGTCGAGCGCAACGTCATCACCCGCATCGGCTACAAGTGGGTGTCCAACTGGGCGGATTACGGAGTGCGGAACACCGCCCGCGGCAACTGGACGGACACCGCCGCCCCCGCCCTCGGCGGCACCGGATCCGTCATGACGGACAACCACACCGGCCTGGACCGGCTGCCCGCCGAAGCCCTCGCCGTCGCCGCACGGGCGGGCGCCCACGGCAGCCCGGCCGAGCAACTGCGCACCGATCTGGCCCGCACCGGCACGGCCACCCAGTCCTCGACCGAGGGAACGGCGACGGCGGAGCTGGCCCTGGACGCCGACACCAACACGGACACCCGCACGCTCTCCGAGGCGGGCGCCCGGTGGCAGGTGGACCTCGGCGCCGTCCGGCACGTCCGGCAGGTCGAGATCTGGAACGACGCCTCCTCCACGACGGCCGACTTCGACGTCGTCACGGACGACGGCACCGTGCACGTCAGCGGGAAGGCGCTGCGTCCCACGCTGGTGAACCTCGACAGCCGGACCCGCACGGTGAGGATCGTGACGTCCGGGACGGGCCGGGTGGCCCTTTCCCAGGTGCTCGTCCACTCCTGACACCCCGCACATCCACACACACCGATCGCCGGACCGGCCCCCGGGGCCCGCCCGGCGATCCGCGTCGTGCGCCCGCGGCCGGGGCACTCACTCCAGCCCGAACGCGTCCGCCAGCATCCCTGCCTGCGCGTCCAGCAGGGTGTCCCCGCCGTGCCCCATCCCGTCGAACTGGCCCGCCGCCTCCAGCCCCACCGATCCGTGCAGCTGCGCCCACGCGAGGAGCGCACCGGCCAGCGCCACGGCAGCGATCACCGTGTCGGCGTCGGCCGCGTACTCGGCCACCCAGCCGCCCACGGACGGGTCGGCGTCCAGCCAGGCCCGCATCTGCGCCACCACCGGCGCCACACCCGACCCGGGCGACCCGCCGGCGAACACCGGGAGGAACGGCCCGAGTACCGCGCGGGCCCGGTCCAGGGTGTCGGCGGGTGCGACATACCCCGGCACCGGAGCGCCCTGGATCAGGAGATAGCGGTGCGGCTCCCCGACGGCCCAGGCGCGGTAGGCCGCCGCGAGCGCGTGCAGCCGCTCGCGCGGGCTCTGCGAAGCGGTCACCGACCGGGCGGCCGCTGCCCCGATGGCCGTGGCGGCGTCGTCGTACGCATCCCTGATCAGCGCGTGCAGCAGATCGTCGCGGCCGGCGAAGTAGCGATAGAGCGCCGGCCCGGACAGGCCCATGTCCTTGGCGATCCGGGTGAGCGCGAGTGCCGCCACACCCCCGTCGGCCAGCTGCCGCAGGGCCGCTTCCTTGATCTCCGCCCGGGTCCGCTCCCGGTACCGGGCCCGCGGTCCCTGTTGCGCCTCGGCCATTTCAGGCCCCTTCCGCTAGGCAAGCTCACTTCAGTTACGGAGTCTAACAGTCGACCTTGCGAGGATGCATTGCGAGAGTTACTGTCTCTAACAGAAGTGAAAAGCCATAGCGATCCGGTGCGCAGAGGCGAGCCGGGAAGCCGTACGCATCACAGGGAGTACGCCATGACCGCAGCACGCGACCTTCAGGTGGTTCTCGGGGCAGGCCCCGCCGGAACCGCCCTCGCCGTCGAACTCGCCCGCCGCGGCCACCCGGTCCGGCTCGTCGACCGGGCGGGCGGCGGACCGGCGATCGAGGGCGTCGACCGGTTCGCCGCCGATGTCGCCGACGCGGAGGGGGCGCGGGCGGCGGTCGAGGGGGCGGCCGTCGTCTACCACTGCGTGAATGTGGGCTACCACCTCCAGGTCGAGGTCATGCCGCGGATCCAGCAGGCCGTGCTGGCGGCGGCAGAGGCGGAAGGGGCCCGCCTCGTCGTGCTCGACACGCTCTACCCGTACGGCGAGACGCACGGCGCGGTCATGACCGAGGACACCCCGTGGAACGCGACCACCCGCAAGGGGCTGATGCGCGCCGAGCTCGACGCCCGCTACCTCGCCGCGCACGCCGAGGGCAGGCTGCGGGTCGTGCTGGGCCGGTCGGCCGACTTCGTGGGGCCCGGTGTCCTCAACTCCACCCTGGGCGGTGCGGTGTTCCCGGCCGCACTGACCGGGGGAGAGGTCCCGGCGTTCGGCGACATAGACCTGCCGCACAGCTACACGTACATCGGTGATGTCGCCGCGGGCCTCGCGACGCTGGGTGAGAATCCGAACGGTGACGGCCGGGTCTGGCACCTCCCGACGGCCCCGGCGCTCACCACCCGCCGGATCCTGTCCATGGTCGAGGAGCGGGTCGGCCGTCCGCTGGACCTGACCGTCGTCGCCGAACCGCGGCCCTTCGGACCGTTCGACGAGGTGTTCATGGCCGAGTACGCCGAGATGTTCTACCAGCACACGGAGGCGCAGATCGTCGACTCCTCGGCCATCGAGAAGGCGTACGGCCTCGTCCCGAGCCCGATCCCGGCGACCCTCGACGCCACGCTCGCGTGGTACGGAGAACTGCTCGCCGCGCACTGAGTGAGGGCGGCCGCGGCCGTCACGGGTGGCTGCCCGCCGGCCCTGCGCGTCCGCAGGGTCGGGCCGCGGCCCCCCGAGAGGTTGAAGCGGAGCCAGTCCAGTGCGAACAGATCGGCGCAGGCGACCTGTCGGGCGTCAGCCGTCCGGCTCCCGGCGTCGCTCCGGGGTCTCCGTAAGGCGCGGCGGATCGAGGGGCGGCGGCTCATGGGCGCTCCCTGCGCGGGAGATGCCGGCACGGGGGTTGGGAAGCGCTTTCTGAAGTATGCCGTCAGATCAGGTTCACGTCTTCCGCGCGGTCAATGGGTCCGGTGCCCGGCTCCGTGCCCCCGCCGCCCGCCACTCAACGGCCCAGAAACGCGCCGATCCGCTGCTGCAGCCCTCGCGGATCCAGGCCGTGGGCGGCGAGATGCTCGTCCATCTGCCCGTACCGGCGCAGTTCCTCGCGGGCCACGCCGAGCCCCAGGACCCGGTGGGGGAGCGCGGCGAGTGCGTCGTTGGCCGCGGTCGTGGAGGTGCCCGCCAGGTACGGCTCGACGATCACGACGTCGGCGGCCTGCTGCTCACCCACCGCCCGGCGCAGGCCGTCCCCGTCGAACGGCCGGACGGTCGTCGCGTACAGCACGGTCGCGTCGAGTCCTTCGGTCGCGGCGAGCACGTTGTCGAGCATCGGACCGACGGCGATCACCACGCCGCCCGTCCCCTCACGCACGGTGGTGAATCCGGCCGTCCCGCCGACCGGGCGCGCCCGGTCGTTGGACTGCAGTGACAGCCGCACGTAGACGCGGCCGTCCCCGGCGGCGGCTTCCCGCAGCAGCGCCTCGGCCTCGTCGGGGTGCCCCGGCACGTGCACCGTCCAGTCGTCGAGAGTGTCCAGGAGGGCGACGTCCCCCGGCGACATATGGGTGAAGCCGCCGGCCGGCCAGTCGTACGAGGCGCCGGCGCTGACCAGTACTCCGCCCACACCCTGGTGGCCGAAGTCCAGCTTCACCTGTTCGAAGGGGCGCTCCACCAGGAAGCTCGCGAAGGTGTGCACGATCGGCCGCAGTCCGGTGAGCGCCATTCCGGCCCCCGCACCGATGAGCAGCTGTTCCCGGATGCCGACGTTGACGACGCGGTCGGGATGGGTCTGCTGGGCGCGCTCGAAGCCGTCCCGGCTGATCTCGGCCAGCACGAGCGCCAGCCGCGGGTCCTCGTGGAGCAGGCGTGAGGCGGTCGAGATGAATCGGTCCCGCATCGTGTCCATGGGAGGTCTTCCTCTGCTTTCTGTTCGAACATTCCGTCGGATGGATGGCGCGGAGCTCAGCGCTTGGGGGCGACCCGGGCGATCACGGCCCGCGGCTGTCCGGGGTGCGGTGCGGTGAAGGCGGCGTACAGCTCTTCGTGGTCCCGCCCGTCCACGGATGCGGTCGACCAGCCCGCGGTCGCGAAGCGGTCGGCGATGCCGCCGGGGCGGCCGTACGATGCCGACGCGTTGTCGATCACGACGGTGTGCAGCCGGTCGAGGCCCGCGGGGCCCGCGTAGGCGATCGCCTCGTGGTTGCTTCCTTCGTCCAGCTCGGCGTCCCCGGTCAGCACCCACACCCGGGGGCCGGTCAGCCCCTGGGCGCGCAGCCCCAGCGCGGTCCCCACGGCCAGCGGCAGCCCGTGTCCGAGCGAGCCGCTGCCGATCTCGGCGCCGGGCACCAGCATCCGGTCGGGATGGTGACCGAGCGGTGAGTCGTACGAGCCGAAGCCGGCCAGCAGCTCCTCGTCGAAGAATCCGTGCGCGGCGAGGACGGCGTAGTACGCCATCGGCCCGTGCCCCTTCGACAGCAGGAAGCGGTCGCGGTCGGGTGCGTCCACTGATTCCGGGGTCACCCGGAGCACTCGGGCGTACAGCACCCACAGGGCGTCGAGCGTCGAGGTGGCGGCGGGGCCGTGCTTCTCGTCGCCGGTCATCAGGCTCATCAGCCGGTTCAGATCGCGGTACGCGGGCGCGGGGGCTGTGGTCGTCTTCGTCATGTGCCACAGCGTTCAACATCAAGCGCGGTTGAGGTCAAGGACCAAAGGCGTTCGTAAGTACCGGTTGAAGTGCGGTATTGTTCTCATGCGCGTTCGGCCAGGGGGAAACCCCCAGGTCAGGCGGGTATCGGGACGTGGCGCAGCTTGGTAGCGCACTTGACTGGGGGTCAAGGGGTCGCAGGTTCAAATCCTGTCGTCCCGACGATGCACGAGGGCTTCGAGCCCGGATCAGGGCCTTGCTCCACTTCGGTGGAGCAAGGCCCTTGATCGTTTTAGGGGGCATCGCCTCCGAGGGGAGGCGGAGGGCCCCTGGGAGGCTTACCTGCTGTGCAGGATCTGGATCAGGTTGCCGCAGGTGTCGTCAAGGACCGCAGTGGTGACCGGACCCATCTCCAGCGGCTCCTGGGTGAAGTGCACCCCGAGCCCGCGCAGCCGGTCGAACTCCGCCGGCACGTCGTCCACGGCGAAGGCGGCGAGAGGAATGCCGTCCTTGGCCAGCCCGTCCCGGTATGCCTTCACCACGGGGTGTTCGCAGGGCTCCAGCAGCAGTTCGGTGCCTTCGGGCGCCTCCGGTGAGACCACGGTCAGCCACCGTGCCTCGCCCAGCGGAACATCATCCTTCTTCACGAAGCCGAGAGCCTCGGTGTAGAAGCGCAGGGCCTTTTCCTGGTCGTCGACGAAGACGCTGGTCCGGTGGATCTTCATGGGGTGCTCTCCGGGGTGCCGGGCCTGAGCCACCGGGTCACGATGTGCTCAAGGGGTTCGGTGTTGAGGTCGTGGAACTTGTAGCGGCCCTGACGCCGTGAAACGACCAGTCCCGCGGACTCCAGTACGGCCAGATGCTGGCTGATCGCCTGCCGGGACAGCCCCAGGCCGTACTTGGTCACCAGTCGTGCACAGATCTCGAACAGGGTCTGGCTGTCCCGTTCCCGCAGCTCGTCGAGGATGTGCCGGCGGGTGGGGTCGGCCAGCGCCTTGAAAACATCATCCGCCATGCCGGTCAGAATAGGCAAGTGCTGGCTTGCCTATCAAGTCGGGTGTTTCGGAGAGGGCCGGGCGTGACACCACATGCAGGGTGATGCTCGCGAGCCCCGTCCGAAGAATCCGTGCGGAAGACGCGGACTCGGATGTCGAGAAGCCGTGACCGGCTCCGTCCCCGCAGTGAATGCGACCAGAATGGTCCGCACCAGCACCGAGGAGAAGACGATGGCCAAGTACCTGCTGCTGAAGCACTACCGCGGCGCCCCTGAAGCGGTGAACTGCGTTCCCATGGACCAGTGGACGCCACAGGAGATCTCGGACCACGTGCAGTACATGAACGACTTCGCGGGGCGGCTGGAGAAGACCGGCGAGTTCGTCGACAGCCAGGCGCTCGCCCCCGGGGGGAGCGTGGGTCCGCTACGACGGTGAGGGACGCCCGCCGGTCACCGACGGACCGTTCGCGGAGACCAAGGACGTCATCGCGGGATGGATGGTCATCGACGTCGACAGCTACGAGCGCGCCGTCGAGCTGGCCGGGGAGCTGTCGGCCGCCCCCGGCGCGGGCGGGGAGCCGATTCATGAATGGCTTGAGTTGCGCCCGTTCCTGACCGAGATGCCCACCGTCACGGAGTGACCTCTCAGGTGAACGAGACTCTGCTCCGGAGCCTCACGCCGAGCGTGCTCGGGATCCTCGTCCGCCGCGGAGCAGACTTCGCGGCGGCCGAGGACGCCGTGCAGGACGCGCTGCTGGAGGCGGTCCGAGTCTGGCCGGCCGAACAGCCGCGGGACCCGAAGGGCTGGCTGGTCACCGTGGCGTGGCGGCGGTTCCTCGACGCGACCCGGGCGGAATCGGCCCGCCGCCGGCGTGAGGGCCGCTTCGACGAGGAGCCGGAGCCCGGGCCCGCCCGCGCGGTCGACGACACGCTGCAGCTCTACTTCCTGTGCGCCCATCCGAGCCTGACGCCGTCGTCCGCCGTCGCGCTCACCCTGCGGGCCGTCGGCGGGCTCACCACCCGCCAGATCGCCCGGGCCTACCTGGTGCCCGAGGCGACCATGGCGCAGCGCATCAGCCGGGCCAAGCGCACCGTCTCCGGCGTGCGGTTCGACCGTCCCGGCGACGTCGCGACCGTGGTGCGCGTCCTCTACCTGGTCTTCAACGAGGGCTACTCGGGCGACGTCGACCTCGCCGCCGAGGCGATCCGGCTCACCCGGCAGCTCGCGGCCGTGATCGATCACCCCGAGGTGGCGGGGCTGCTCGCGCTCATGCTGCTGCATCACGCCCGGCGTGCGGCCCGGACCGGACCCGACGGCGCCCTGGTGCCGCTGGCCGACCAGGACCGGAGCCGGTGGGACACGGGGGCGATCGCCGAGGGGGTCGAGATCCTGCAGGCGGCCCTGGCGCGCGACCGGCTGGGGGAGTTCCAGGCGCAGGCCGCCATCGCGGCACTCCACGCCGACGCGCCCGCGGCCGAGGAGACCGACTGGGTGCAGATCGTCGAGTGGTACGACGAGCTCGCACGCCTGACCGACAGCCCGGTCGTCCGGCTGAACCGGGCGGTCGCCGTGGGGGAGGCCGACGGTCCGCGCGCCGGCCTGGCGGCGCTCGCGGTGCTGGACGACTCTCTGCCCCGCCATGCCGCCGTGGCGGCATACCTCCACGAACGCGACGGCGATCCGGTGACGGCGGCACGGCTGTACGCGGAGGCGGCCCGAAAGGCACCCAACCTCGCCGAGCGCGACCACCTGACGCGACAGGCCGCCCGGCTCAACGCCGGTCGCGGCGGCTGACGGCTCGTGTCCGGATGGGCGACGGTCAGCCCACCTTGAGCAGCAGATTCGTGAGGTCGGCCGGCAGGGTGATCATGCAGTCGTGGCCGGTGGGCAGTTCCCACACCTGTGCGGGCGAACCGTTGGGCTGTACCGGCGGGACGGGGCGGCGGGTGATCCCTTCCGGCACGCCGACCGTGCAGTGGATGTGTGTCCGCTCGATCGTGTCGGCCGCCGGATTGTCCAGCTGGACAGGTTGCTGGAGGCAGAGCACCGGCTGGTCGGACAGCGTCGCGCGCAGCCAGGCGACGTCCGCCGGGTCGGTGACTCCGAAGAGCCCGCCGGGCGGCGGCATCTCGGGCAGCGGCGGAATCCGCCAAGGGGCGTCCGTCTTTGCGGCGTTGTCGATCAGAACCTGGGTGATCGGCTGGGCGTCGACCGCGGTCTCGCCGTGCGCGGGGACCATCGCGTCCAGGTAGACGAGGTGCGCGATCCGGTCCGGGACCCGGTTGGCGACGGACGAGATGACCAGCCCGGCGTAGCTGTGTCCCACGAGCACCACGTCGGTGAGGTCTTCCTCGACGATCAGCCCGACGACGTCCTCGACGTGGGTTTCGAGCCCCACATCGGGGCTGAGCAGATGTGCTCGGTCGCCGTAGCCGGTCAGTGACGGTGCACGTACCCGGTGCCCGGCCGCGGTCAGCAGAGGTACCACCCGCTCCCAGGACTGCCCGCTGTGCCAGGCGCCGTGCACCAGTAGATATGTTGACATTTTTTCGCTCCTTGCTGTGCTTGTCCGCGTCGAGGAGGCGCGGGAGAGGGCAGGGGAGGGGCGGCGGGGTTGCCCGCCGGAACGGTCGGCGGTGTCCGGACGGGTTCAGGGCAGGCGTCGGCGCCGCCGAAGGCTCCCCGGTCTGCCATCATGGTTAAACGGGACGATGTCCCGATTCGAAAATACGGGACACTGTCCCGTTTAGCAATCCCGGCAAGGAAGGGACGATGCGGTGAACGACGCCGATCGGGACACGGGGCCTGCGCCCCGGCCCAAGCGCGCGGACGCGCGACGCAACGAGGAGGTACTGCTCGGTTCTGCCGCCGCGGTCTTCGTCGAGTCGGGCGTGGAGGCGCCGATCCGCGACATCGCGGCCAGGGCCGGCGTCGGGACGGCCACGATCTACCGCCACTTCCCGACGCGAGCGGATCTCATCGTCGCGGTCTACCGGCACCAGGTCGAGGCGCTCGCCGAGGCCGGACCCGCCCTTCTGGCGAGCAGTGCGACGCCGCATGCCGCGCTGGGGCAGTGGGTCGATCTCTTTGTCGACTTCCTGGTCACCAAGCAGGGGCTCGCCAGGGTGCTGCAGTCCGACGACCCCTGTTTCGACCCCCTGCACTCCTACTTCGTCGAGCGTCTTGTCCCGGTCTGCGCCGAGCTGCTCGACGCCGCGGACCGGGCGGGCGAGATTCGCTCCGGCCTGGATGCCCAGGCGTTCATGCGCGGTGTCGGGGGCCTCTGCGCGGGCGCGGGAAACGATCCCCGCTACGACGCACGCGGGCTGGTCGAGATCCTCGTCGCGGGGCTGCGCCGCCCGCAGTAGTGCGGTGCGGCGACCGGGGTCGGCGGTTCGACCGGCTCAGTGCGCGGTCAGCGTCATCTCGAACGAGTACCGGGACGCCCGGTACAGGTGGGAGCCGAACTCCACCGGGCGACCCGCGTCGCCGAACACCGTGCGCTCCATGGTGAGCAGGGTGCCGCCGCGGGACTCTCCCAGCAGCCGGGACTCCACCGCGGTGGCCCGGCGTGCCCCGATCGTCTGGTCGGCGGTCCGCAGGGAGATGCCGGCCCGCCTGAGCAGTTCGTAGAGGCCGTGCTCGGCGAGGTCCTCCCCGGTCAGTGTCAGCAGGTCCGCAGGCAGGTGGTTCTCCATGACCGCTATGGGTGCGTCGTCCGCGTAACGCAGCCTGCGCACAGCCAGGGTGTCCACGCCGGGTTCGAGCTTGAGGGCCGCCGCGACCTTGGCGGGAGCGGGCACGGTCTGCATCGACAGCACCTCGGTGCGCGGTTGCCGGCCGTCGCGTTTGAGGTCCTCGAAGAGGCTGGTCAGCTCGATCTGCCTGCGTACCCGGTTGTTGACGACCTGGGTGCCCACACCGCGCTTTCGCGCGAGCAGCCCCTTGTCCACGAGGTGTTGCATGGCCTGGCGCATGGTGGGACGGGACAGCCCGAACTGGTCCGCCAGGGCGATCTCGTTCTCCAGCCGCGTCCCGGGCGCCAGTGTGCCGGACTCGATGAGTTGTTGAAGCTGCTGAGCGACCTGGAAGTACAGCGGCACCGGGCTGCTCCGGTCGATGGTGATCAGCCTGGTGATCGACTCCATGTCGGGCTCCTCAGAACGTTGCGCCACGGGATCAGTATGCCGCACGTTCGACTCAAGCTCTGTACGTATATACGTCAGGACAATGAGTACGGTCCTGAACCCGCTCATCGGACCCGGCGCCGCCGGCGGCTCCTCAGCCGGCCAGCTCTCCCAGGAGCGCCCAGGTCCGGCGCCGGTCGGCGTCGCCGGCGAGGTCCGTCCCCGAGAACACCACCTCCGTGGCCCCGGCGTCCCGGTAGCGCTGTACCTCGGCGGCGACCGCCCGCTCGTCGCCGATCACGGCCACGTCGGCGGCGCGTTTCCCGCCGGACAGCTCCACGACCCGTGCGTAGGAGGGGATCTGCTCGTAGAACGCGAGCTGTTCGGTGGCCGTCGCGCGTGCGGCGTCGGGGTCGCTGGTGACCACGCCGTGCACGAGCGCCACGATCCGGGGCGCGGGCCGGCCCGCGCTCTCGGCCGCCGCGGTGACCGCCGGGACGATGTGCTCGGCCAGGGCCCGGGGGCCGGCGAGATAGGGCAGGATCCCGTCCGCCAGCTCGCCGCTGACGCGCAACGCCTGCGGGCCCATCGCGGCGACGAGCAGCGGCACACCGGCCTCCGCTCCGGGCACGCGTGCGGGGACCGGTGTGGCCGCGGTGAGCAGCTCGCCGTGGAAGTCGGCGGCGCCGGTCTCGGTGAGCTGCCGCAGAGCGGTGAGGAACTCCCGCAGTCGGGCGATGGGTCGCTCGTACGGGAGGCCGAAGCCGCCTTCGGTCAGCAGTCTGGTGCCGAGGGCGAGCCCCAGGTGGTAGCGGCCGTGCGTGGCCGCCTGCGCGGTCTGGGCCTGGCTGGACACGATCAGCGGGTGGCGGCCGAAGACGGGAATCGCGGACGTTCCCACGTCGATACCGGGCACCTCCCGCCCGACGAGTGCCGCAAGCTGCGGGGAGTCGGCGCCGAAGGTCTGCCCGAACCAGGCGGACCGCAGCCCCGCGGCCGCTGCCTCGGCGGCAAGACGCACGCTCGTGTCGATCTGGTTGCCGGTGCCGGTCGCACCGATAGCTACTCCAACAGTCATAACAGTGGGGAACCAAGGGAGTTGGGCGCGCATTCCGCCGCCTCTGTGACAACTTCATGTCCGCTTTGTGTACGAGGGTGAGGGTGGGCCGGAGGGGCCGGCGGCACCCTTTCGATGATCAAAAGAACAGCGGGTTACCATATGAGCGCCTCCTAGCTCGAAAGATAAACCTGTGACTGTCAATGACGACTCGTTCACCAACTGGAAGAACCGCGAGGAGATCGCGGAGTCGATGATCCCGATCATCGGGAAGCTGCACCGGGAGCGGGACGTCACCGTCCTGCTGCACAGCCGCTCCCTGGTGAACAAGTCGGTGGTCAGCATCCTCAAGACCCACCGGTTCGCCCGGCAGATCGCCGGTGAGGAACTCTCGGTCACCGAGACGCTGCCGTTCCTGCAGGCGCTCACCACCCTCGATCTCGGCCCTTCCCAGATCGACATCGGCATGCTCGCCGCGACATACCGGGCCGACGACCGCGGACTCTCCGCTGCGGAGTTCACCGCCGGTGCCGTGGCGGGCGCCACGGGCGCGGACAAGATCGAGCGCCGTGAGCCGCGCGATGTCGTCCTCTACGGATTCGGCCGCATCGGCCGTCTCCTGGCCCGGCTGCTCATCGAGAAGGCGGGTTCCGGCAACGGTCTGCGGCTGCGCGCCATCGTCGTCCGCAAGGCAGCCGGTCAGGACATCGTGAAGCGCGCCTCGCTGCTGCGCCGCGACTCCATCCACGGCCAGTTCCAGGGCACGATCACCGTCGACGAGGCGAACAACAAGATCATCGCCAACGGCAACGAGATCAAGGTGATCTACTCCGACGACCCGACGACGGTGGACTACACGGAGTACGGGATCAGGGACGCCGTCCTCATCGACAACACCGGCAGATGGCGCGACCGCGAGGGGCTGTCGCAGCACCTGCGCCCCGGCGTCGCCAAGGTCGTGCTCACCGCTCCGGGCAAGGGCGACGTCCCCAACGTCGTCCACGGGGTCAACCACGACATGATCAAGCCGGACGAGCAGATCATCTCCTGCGCCTCGTGCACCACCAACGCGATCGTCCCGCCGCTGAAGGCGATGGCGGACGAGTACGGCGTCCTGCGCGGTCACGTGGAGACGATCCACTCGTTCACCAACGACCAGAACCTGCTGGACAATTACCACAGCTCGGACCGCCGCGGCCGGTCCGCGCCGCTCAACATGGTCATCACCGAGACCGGTGCGGCATCCGCCGTGGCCAAGGCGCTGCCCGACCTGGACGCGACGATCACCGGCAGCTCGATCAGGGTCCCGGTGCCGGACGTCTCGATCGCGATCCTCAGTCTGAAGCTCGGGCGCGAGACCACCCGCACCGAGGTCCTCGACCACCTCCGCGAGGTGTCGCTGACCTCGCCGCTCAAGCGCCAGATCGACTTCACCACCGCCCCGGACGCGGTCTCCAGCGACTTCATCGGCTCGCGCCACGCCTCCATCGTGGACGCCGGCCCCACCCAGGTCGACGGCGACAACGCGATCCTCTACCTCTGGTACGACAACGAGTTCGGCTACTCCTGCCAGGTCGTCCGGGTCGTCCAGCATGTCTCCGGGGTGGAGTACCCGACCTTCCCCGTCCCCGTGCTCTGACCCCGGCCTCCCCCCCCGTGTGCGGGCTGCCCGCACACGGGGAGGGACCGGTCACTACCGTCCCGGAACCGTGCTCGGCGCCGGGGCGTAGCCCGTGGCGCGGGTGGTGAACGTTCCCCGGCCCTGCGTCCGGCTGCGCAGCCGCGTCGCGTAGCCGAACAGCTCGGCCAGTGGCACGGTCGCCGTGATCACCGCCGTGCCGGGCCGCGCGGTGGAACCGGACACCTGGCCACGCCGTGCGGCCAGGTCGCCCAGCACGCCGCCCACGGCGTCGTCGGGCACGGTGACCGTGACCTCGGCCACCGGTTCCAGCAGCACCATCGCGCACGAGCGCAGCGCCTCGCGGAGCGCGAACCGCCCGGCGGTGCGGAACGCCAGCTCCGAGGAGTCCTTGGGATGGGTGGCGCCGTCGGTCAGCGTCACCCGCACCCCGGTCACCGGGTGTCCGCCGAGCGGGCCCTCGATCAGAGCGTCCCGGCATCCGGCCTCGACCGCCCGGACGTACTCCTGCGGCACCCGGCCGCCCACGACGGCGGAACGGAACACGAATTCCGCCCCGCCGTCCCCGTCCTGACCATCGTTTGCCTTCAACGGCTCGACGTTCAGGACGACATGGGCGAACTGCCCGGCGCCGCCGTCCTGCTTGACGTGCCGGTACACCAGCCCGGACACCCCGCGTACGAGCGTCTCCCGGTAGGCGACCTGCGGCCGGCCGACCCGGAGCTCCAGACCGTGGGCGCGGCGGATCTTCTCGGCCGCCACCTCCAGATGGAGTTCGCCCATGCCCGAGAGCACCGTCTGACCCGTCTCGGGGTCGGTCCGCACGACGAGCGACGGATCCTCCTCGGCCAGCCGCACCAGGGCCGACATCAGCCGTTCCGTGTCGGTGCGCCGGCAGGCCTCGACCGCCACCGACACGACCGGGTCGGCCACGGTGGGCGGTTCGAGGACCATCGGAGCGCCCGGCGCGCACAGAGTGGCCCCGGCCCGGGTGGCCTTGAGCCCGATCACCGCGACGATGTCACCGGCCACCGCGGCATCGACATCGACATGGCGGTCCGCCTGGACCCGCAGGATCCGGCCGACCCGCTCGTTGCGCCGCGCACCCACGTCCAGCACCGTCTCCCCCTTCCCGATCGTGCCCGAGTACACCCGCAGATAGGTCAGCCGGCCCGTCGCCGTCGCGTTCACCTTGAACGCCAGTGCGGCGAACGGAGCCGCCGGATCCGCGGCCCGCTCCTGCACCGTGTCGCCGAGCACGCCGCGTACGGGCGGCACGTCCAGCGGGGACGGCAGATAGGCCACGACGGCCTCCAGCAGCGGCTCGATACCGCGGTTGCGGTAGGCCGAACCGCACAGCACGACGACGCCCTCACCCGTGCGGGTCAGGTCGCGCAGTGCCTCGGCCAGGGTGCGCGCGGAGAGCGTGGACCGCGCACAGAACTCCTCCAGGGCGACCGGGTGGAGTTCGGCCACCGTCTCCTCCAGCACCCGCCGGCGCCGCTGTGCCTCCTCCCGCAGTGCGCCGGGCACCTCCGCCTCCTCGTAGGTGTCACAGCCGTCGGCCCACACCAGTGCCCGCATGCGCAGCAGATCCACCACGCCGGTGAACCGCTCCTCGTTCCCGATCGGAAGCTGGACCACCAACGGGACCGTGTGCAGCCGCTCCCGGATGGAAGCGACCGCGGCGTCGAGATCGGCGCCGACGCGGTCGAGCTTGTTGACGAAGGCGATACGCGGCACGCCGTGCCGGTCGGCCTGGCGCCACACGGACTCGCTCTGCGGTTCCACCCCCGCGACCGCGTCGAACACCGCGACCGCGCCGTCGAGCACCCGCAGCGAACGCTCCACCTCGTCGGCGAAGTCGACATGGCCCGGGGTGTCGATCAGGTTGATCCGGTGGTCGGCCCAGGTACAACTGACCGCAGCGGCGAAGATGGTGATCCCTCGATCGCGTTCCTGCGGGTCGAAGTCGGTGATGGTCGTGCCGTCGTGGACCTCGCCGCGCTTGTGGGTCGTGCCGGTGGCGTAGAGGATCCGTTCGGTGACGGTGGTCTTGCCGGCGTCGACGTGGGCCAGGATGCCCAGATTGCGAACGCCGGTGAGCGTGCTGGTGAGATGACGGTGCAGTTCGGTGCGCACGGTCCGTGGCCCTTCGGGGTGATCCGGAAGAAGACAGCGCGATCCTCGGACGAACACGGCCTGTCCGCAGGCCTGCAGAACCCTGGGCCGCGGTGCGCCGCACGGGGCGTCACCGCGATGACGGTCAGTCAATGGAGAGACGGGGCTCAGGTGTTCGTCGCGGGTGTCCGGGGCCGGCCGCGCAGCCGGCGCCGGGCGGAGGTAGACACCAGGATCACCTCGAACCGCGACAGGGGGACGACGGCATCGGTGCGGTAGCGCACGGCAGGTCTCCCCTCACTGGTCACGGTGCGCGCCGGGACGTGGCGGCGGCGCGCGATCTCGTGACGATTCTAGGGAGGTGGACGCGGCGGGGGAACCGGTTTTCCGCGCAGGACCGGCGTTGTCGCCGGTCCATGGCCCACGTTCGTCTACCGGTTCGGCTGAATGCGACGGCGGGTGGGACGCCCGTCGGGCGACGCCTCGGTGCCGCGCCCCAGAAGGCGGGCGCGGGGCTTCAAGGTCCTGCGGCAGCGCCGGAGCGCGTTCCGGCCGCAGCCGCGCCACTCGGCGGGCGAGACGCCCGCACCCCGGCCGCCACGGGTGATCAGCGCGTTCACCGGTGTGTGGGGGTCCATGGCCATCGTCCGGGCCAGCAGGACGCCGATCACCAACGGGGCCAGGGTGACGGCCAGCGTGGTGCCGGCACTGGTGACGTGCTGCATGCGGGGGCGCGGTGCGTCGGGAGCCATGGCCCCATTCGAGCAGGGGCACGCCCCGCGCGGGATCGGGCGATGTACTCAGTACGGGCGGCCCGGATACTCAGCCCGGGCCGCGCGGCGCCCCCGCAGGAAGCAAGGCCCACGACTACGAGGACTACGCCGTGGTGCCCGGGCCGGATCCGGCCCCCGTGCCCTCGGCGGCCTTGATGCCCTTGGTGATGTCGTCCAGGACGGACAGGGCGGGGGCCTTGGCGTTGATGTCGAAGCCCGAGCGGACGACGATCAGCATGTTCTCGGCGTGGGGGGAGGGGAAGGCCAGCGATTCGACGTACCCGTCGTCACCGTTCTTCGTCACCACCTTCCAGCGCACCCGGTAGCCCTTCTGACCGGCCACCGTGACCGCTTCGGACTTCAGCTCCTCGTGCGAGGTGATGCCGCCGTAGATCTTCTCGCCGTACGAGTCCTTCGCGTTGGTCGCGATGTCCTTCTCGGCCGTGGCCTTGGCCGTCTTGGCGCTCAGCTTCAGCGCCTCGGCAGGGGCGGAGAACACCCCGCCGCGGACGCACTGTTGGGAGGTGTCCCCGGGGCACGCGTACGTACCGGTGGTCACCCCCGCACCCATGCCCGACTCGCCCTTCCAGCCGTCGGGGACGGGGATGCTGATTCCGCTCGCCAGGTCCGTGGCGTAACCGTCCTCGGTCTGCGGCTGCTGCTGCTCGGGGTTCTCGCTCCCGCCGTCGCCACCGCCGCTGCCGCCCGGCGCGCCGGGTTGCCGGCTGGAGGGCGGGGAGGGAGAGGTGGACGGGGCGGTGGCCGTGCTGTGCGTCTTCTTGCCGGAGTCGTCGGTCAGCAGATAGATGCCGCCTCCGATGGCGGCGAGTACCACCACGCCGGCGGTTATCCCGGCACCGATGCGTATCCGGCGGCTGCGGACGGCCGCGGGTGGCACGCGGAGATGATCGGTCCACTGACTCCCGTCCCACCAGCGTTCCTGGATGGGGCCAAATCCTGTGTACCCGGGGTCTGGATGCCAGCCGGGCGGGCTCGTCTGCGTCACGGCAGCCACCGTAGTCGGCTTGCCTGAGAATCCTATGAATCGGTGAACGGCATCGGTTCGTGATATCCGTTCCGCTTGTGGTCTAGACAATTGATGGCCGGTGTCGCTAGCATCCGCGACGGATCGCGGCGGGCCCGGGGCAGCGGTTCGTCCGGCCCGTTGTCGACCGCGGCAGGATTGAGGGCTTATGGAAGCGGATGCTCCCGACCGTCGGTTCGCCGAGGACTACCGCCTCGCCCGGGAGATTCCGCGCGACGGACTCACCGCGTGGCGCGCGGCCGTCGCGGCCGAGGTGGAACTCGTGCCGGGAGCCGTCGTTCTGGACATCGGGGCCGGGACCGGAGCCTTCTCCGCCGCGTTCGCCGACTGGTTCGGGGTGCGGGTGCTCGCGGTGGAGCCGTCCGGTGCCATGCGCGCGCTGATCTCGCGGACCGCGGACATCGAGGCACTGGAAGGCCGCGCCGAGGCACTGCCCGTGCCGGACGCATGCGCGGACGCGGCCTGGCTCGGTTCGGTCGTCCACCACATCAGTGATCTGCCCGCCGCGGCACGCGAGATACGCAGGGCTCTGAAGCCGGGGGCGCCGGTGCTCATCCGCAACTCGTTTCCCGGCCGGTGCACGCGTGATCTGCGGGTGCGGTTCTTCCCCGGTGCCGCGCGCATCGTCGACGGCTATCCGACCGTCGAGGAGACCTGCGCGGCGTTCGGCGCCGCCGGTTTCACCCGGGTCGCACTGCACGCCGTGCCGCAGGAGAGCGCGCCGAACCTGGGCGACTTCGCCGACCGGATCCGGCGGGACACCGACGCGAAACTCCGGGGCCTCACCGACGAGGAGTTCGAGAGCGGGATGCGGCGGCTCCGGCGGGCCGCGGCACAGGAGCCGGACCGGCCGGCCGTCAGCTGGATGGACCTGCTGGTCCTGGCCTGACCGTACGGAAAACGGCCGTGCGGGCCCGGCGCGATCCGGACGGGAGGGACCGGTGGGTGTTCCGGCCCTGACCGACCGGAGGCCGCCTAAGGTCTCCGTATGAGCGGAGACGATGAGGAGCAGCGGGCCGTGCGGGCCGCCGTCGAGGGGGAGCTGCGGCTGCTCGATCCGGACGTGCGGGCGCGGCCCGACGCGGTGACCGAACTCCTCGACCCGGATTTCACCGAGTTCGGGGCGTCCGGCCGGCGTTATGACAGGGCGTCGATCCTCGTCGTCACCTCCGCCGATGCCGGGGGACCGTCCGAGCCGACCGCCGCCACCGATATGTCCGGCGCGCTGCTGGCTCCCGGGCTCGTCCATCTGACGTTCACGACGGAGAGCAACGGCCGCCGGGTGAGGCGCAATTCGATCTGGCGGCGGACCGGGTCGCTGTGGCGGCTCTACTTCCACCAGGGCACGCCGGTCAACTGCCCCTGAAGCGCGGGCACCGGCGGATATTCGGCGGCCGATGGCCGGGGCACGATCTACGCTCCCGGCATGACGACCCCGAGATATCCCGCCAAGCCCCGGCCCGGTGACCGCATTGCCGTGCTGTCTCCCGCTTCCGGTCTTCCCGGCATCCTCCCGCTCCCGTACGAGCTGGGGTTGCGCAGGCTCCGTGACGACTTCGGGCTGGAGCCCGTGGAGTACCCCAGCACCCGGAAGATGGGCTCCACCCCTCAGGCGCGTGCCGCCGACATCAACGCGGCCTTCGGGGACCCCACGATCAAGGCCGTCATCGCCAGCATCGGCGGTGACGACCAGATCACCGTGCTGCCCTTCCTGGACCGGGAATTGCTGCGTGCACACCCCAAGCCCTTCTTCGGCTACAGCGACAACACCAACCTGCTGGTGTTCCTCGACCGCCTCGGCATCGTCGGTTACCACGGCGGATCGGTGATGGTCGAGCTGGGCCGTCCCGGGGCGATGCAGCCTCGGACCGTCGAATCGCTGCGGGCGGCGCTGTTCACCCGTGACGCGTACGAGCTCGTCCCGGCGAAGGAGAGCGGCAGTGTCGACCGGCCGTGGGACGACCCGCGGACCTTCGACAGCGAACCCGGTCTGCTGCCCGCCGACGGCTGGACCTGGCACAACGCGGGCCGGGTGGTCGAGGGGGCGAGCTGGGGCGGCAACCTGGAGATCCTGTCCTGGCTGCTGATGGCCGACCGGGAGATGCGGCCGGCCGACGCGTACGAGGGCCGGGTGCTGTTCCTCGAAACGTCCGAGGAGTTGCCCGGCGCCGACGAGGTGTACCGGATCCTGCGCAACATGGGGGAGCGGGGACTGCTCGGACGGTTCCCGGCCCTGCTGATGGCACGCGCCAAGAACTGGTCCTTCGAGCAGCCGCTCGACGCCGCCGCCGGAGAGTCGTACCGCGTGCGGCAGCGGGAGGCGGTCCTGCGGGCGTTGAACGAGTACGCCCCCGACACCATGGCCGTCTTCGACGTCGACCTCGGCCACACCGACCCCCAGCTGATCATTCCGTACGGCGGCCGGGTGCGGGTGGACGGTGTGGCCCGCCGCATCGTCGTGACGTACTGAGAGAGCGGCTCAGCCCGGATGGAGCCGCCGCTCGTTCTGGTCCGACCACATGATGTGTGTGACATAGTGGGAGATTCGGACAAGAGCGGTCGGCCCACGGAACGGCCCCGGCCGCGGCAGGGGGTGGCGGATGCCCGTCGAATGGCAGCCCGTACAGCAGTCGCGCACGCATGAGCTGGTGCTCCAGAGCATTGAGCAGCGGGTGTTCGCCGGTGAGCTCAAGGCCGGCGACCGGCTGCCGCCCGAACGGGAGCTCGCCCCGGTCCTCGGTGTCAGCCGTTCGGCGCTGCGTGAGGCGCTGCGGGTGCTGGAGACCATCGGAGTGCTGGTGGCGCAGCCGGGCCGGGGCCCGGACGCCGGGGCGCGGATCGTCCGAAACCCCGAAGGGGCGCTCGGACGGCTGCTCAGACTCCACTTCGCACTCGGCAGCTACAGCCTGGAGGACGTGCTGGAGGCGCGGGTGGTCCTGGAGCGGTCGAGCTTCGAGGCCGCCGCACGGCACGCCCCGGCGGCCGATCTGGACGAGGCCGAGGCGCTGGTCGTACGGATGGGGGAGCCGGATGTCGAGGTGCCGGAGTTCAACGACCTGGACACCCGGTTCCACGTCCGGATCGCCCGCAGCTCCGGCAACGAGCTGACCTCCACGCTCACCTCCGCGGTGCGGGAGTCGGTCCGGCCGCTGATCCTGCGCGCCCTGGAGGCTGCGGAGGACTGGCCGGCCACGGCCGCCGCGCTCAACGCCGACCACATCGAGCTGCTGCGCCTGGTGAGGGCGGGTGAGGGCGCGCGCGCCGCCGATGTGGCCGAGGCGCACATCCGCGGGCTGCACGGCACCCTGGTCGACGAGAAGCCCACCGCCTGAACGCGTGACCCGAGCCGTCGCGATGCCCCCTCCCGGGGGTGCCGCGGCGGCTTTTGCGTGCGGTGGCGCCTTCTCGACGCCGGACATGGGTGCGTCACGCTCTTCCCGCTTCCGGATGGAGGATAGTATGGTCGGACCATAAATTGAGCTACGCAGAGAAATGATCGGGGAGACCCATGCGCATCGGACTCTTCGCCACCTGTCTGGGAGACACGCTCTTCCCCGAGGCGGTGAAATCCACCGCGGTGCTGCTGGCCCGCCTGGGTCACGAGGTGGTGTTCCCGCCGGGGCAGACCTGCTGCGGCCAGATGCACGTCAACACCGGCTACCAGCGCGAACCCGTCCCGCTGGTGCGCAACTTCGCAGAGCAGTTCGGCGACTCCTCCATCGAGGCCGTCGTCATGCCCTCGGGATCGTGCGCCGGCTCGGTCCGCCACCAGCACGAGATCGTGGCCGAACGCTACGGTGACGCGGCACTGCGCAAGGGCGTCGCCACCGTGAAGGCGAAGACGTACGAGCTCTCCGAATTCCTCGTCGACGTGCTGGACGCCACCGATGTCGGCGCGTACTTCCCGCACCGGGTCACCTACCACCCCACCTGTCACTCACTGCGCATGCTCCGGGTCGGTGACAAGCCGCTGCGACTGCTGCGGGCCGTCGACTCGATCGATCTGGCCGAGCTGCCCGAGGCGGACGCCTGCTGCGGATTCGGCGGCACCTTCGCCCTGAAGAACGCCGACACGTCGACCGCGATGCTCCAGGACAAGATGCGCAACATCGCCACCACCCGGGCCGATGTCTGCACCGCAGGCGACTCCTCCTGCCTGATGCACATCGGCGGCGGGCTCTCCCGGATCAGCTCCGGCACCAGCACCCTGCACCTGGCGCAGATCCTCGCAGCCACCCGTACCTCGCCGCATCTCCCGCTGGAGGCCGCCCGATGAGCAGCACCTTTCTCGGCATGCCCGCGACCCCGCCGCGCTCCCCGTACGGGACGGGCAACCTGCGCGGCGACCGGACGTTCCCCGCGGCCGCCCACGACGAGCTCGGCAACGAGCAGCTGCGCCGCAACCTCGGCCGTGCCACCCACACCATCCGCGCCAAACGCATCAACGTCACCGGCGAGCTGCCCGACTGGGAGGAACTGCGCGACGCGGGATCGGCCATCAAGACCGACACCATGAACCGCCTCCCCGAACTTCTGGAGGAGCTGGAGCGCAAGGTCACCGAACGCGGCGGCACGGTCCACTGGGCACGGGACGGCGCCGAGGCCAACGAGATCGTCGCGCGGCTGGTCAAGGAGACGGGCAGCAAGGAGGTCATCAAGGTCAAGTCGATGGCCACCCAGGAGATCGGCCTCAACGAGCACCTCGAATCCATCGGCATCACCCCGTACGAGACCGACCTCGCCGAGCTCATCGTGCAGCTCGCCCACGACAAGCCCTCGCACATCCTGGTTCCCGCGATCCATCGCAACCGGGACGAGATCCGGCAGATCTTCCTCAAGGAGATCCCGGGCGTCGACCCGTCCCTGGACAACGTCCCCGCGCACCTCGCCGCCGCGGCCCGCGCCTATCTGCGCGAGAAGTTCATGACGACGAAGGTGGCCGTCTCCGGGGCCAACTTCGGTATCGCCGAGACCGGCACCCTGTCCGTCGTCGAGTCGGAGGGGAACGGGCGCATGTGCCTGACCCTGCCCGACACCCTGATCACCGTCATGGGCATCGAGAAGGTGCTGCCGCGCTACCAGGACCTGGAAGTCTTCCTGCAGTTGCTGCCGCGCTCCTCCACCGGCGAGCGGATGAACCCGTACACCTCGATGTGGACCGGGGTCACCCCCGGCGACGGGCCGGGGACCTTCCATCTGGTGCTCCTCGACAACGGCCGCACCGCGGCCCTCGCCGACCGGATCGGCCGCGAGGCGCTCAACTGCATCCGCTGCTCGGCCTGTCTCAACGTCTGCCCGGTGTACGAACGCGCCGGCGGCCACGCCTACGGATCGACGTACCCCGGACCGATCGGCGCCGTCCTCACCCCGCAGCTCGCCGGCATGCACGCCGCCAAGGACGACCCCAACAGCTCGCTGCCGTTCGCCTCCAGCCTCTGCGGGGCCTGCTTCGACGCCTGCCCGGTCAAGATCGACATCCCGTCGCTGCTGGTGGAGCTGCGCCACCAGCACACCGAGGAGTCCGGCACCACGGCCGAGAAACTCGCCATGAAGGCGGCGGCCGGAGTGATGAAGAAGCCGAAGCTCTTCACCGCGGCGCAGAAGGCCTCGGGCCTCGGCCGCGTCATCGCCGGCCGGGACAAGAAGATCTCGTACCTGCCGCCGCCGTTCAACGGGTGGAGCGACAGCCGGGACATCCCCGCCCCGCCCAAGCAGACCTTCCGATCCTGGCTGGCATCGGCGGAGGGAACCGCGACGATGCGGGCGGCAGCCGACGAACACACGCAGAACCAGCAGCAGGAGGAGGAGAAGTGACGACCGCTCGCGAAACGGTGCTCGGCCGTGTCCGGGACGCCCTGGCCCTCGCTCCCGCCGCAGACACCCCGGTCCCGCGGGACTACCGCACCGGGCGCACCCTCCCCGACGCGGAGCGCCTGGCCCTGTTCACGGACCGGCTCGTCGACTACAAGGCACAGGTCCACCCCTGCACCGCGGACCGGACCGCCGAGGTCGTCGCCGAGGTGCTGCGGGAGCAGGGCGCCCACCGGATCGGGGTGCCCGCCGGACTCGACCCGCAGTGGCTCACCGCCTACGACGGCGAGGTCCAGCAGGACTCCGCGGACATCCCGGCACCACGGCTGGACGCCCTCGACGGTGTCGTCACGGCCTCGGCCGTCAGCTGCGCCGAGACCGGCACGATCTTCCTGGACGGGTCGCCCGACCAGGGACGGCGGGCGCTGTCGCTGGTGCCCGATCTCCACGTCTGCGTCGTCGATCTGTCGACCGTGCAGGTGGGCGTCCCGGAGGCGGTGGCCCGGCTGGTGCCGGAGCGGCCGACGACACTGATCAGCGGACCGTCGGCCACCTCGGACATCGAGTTGGAACGGGTGGAGGGCGTACACGGTCCGCGCACCCTGGCGGTCGTGATCCGTACGGACGCATGAGGCAGAGGGGTGCGCGGCTACCGGCCCCGCACCCCTCTGCCACCTGCTCAGCCGTGGCCGACCGTCACCGGCCCGAACGCGATACGGGTCGTCGCCGCGTCCTCGGACCAGCACACCTCGACCGTGTCCCCGTCGACGTTCACCCCGCTCACCACCGCGTCCAGCGCGTCCGCGCCGGGCTCCGCACTCAGCGAGGCGAGCGCCACCAGCACCACCGTGCCCTCGGCGTCCGCGCCCAGCCGGGGCAGCACCGCCCAGGGCGTGTACGCCGTGCCCTGCGGAGCCCGTACCTCGTCCCGGGACTCCCAGCCGTGCAGACCGTGCAGCGCCGACGTCACCTCGGACCCCGGGCCGGTCGCCCAGCCCGTCTGCTCGACCCGGGTGCCGGGCGGGGCCCCCAGCACCCGGTGCACCCGCAGTTCGTACCGGCCGCGGACGACGGTCACGCTCTCCACCCGGAGCCCCGGCACCATCGGCGCACCGCCCGCGAACACCGGCCGGTGCCAGGACGCGGCCCAGCCCCAGCCGTCGCCGCCGCCCGCCCCGAGCGGCCGGATCGCGCGACGGCCGCTGCGAACCCCTGCGACCAGGACGGCCAGATGGTTGTCGGCCGCGTTCGCCCGTGAGGTCGGGCCGGTCACCGTCGAGTACGACTGACGGCTGTACAGCGGGTCGTCGTGCACCGCCGACTCGCCCTCGTGCGGCCGGACATGGTCACTGCCGTGGTTGTGCAGCCGTACGATCCCGTCCGCCCGGGTCGACTGGACGAGCAGTCCCGGCGCGGGCAGTGCGAGCACCCGGTCGGGCCCCTCACTCGGGGCCGGCTCCTCGGTGGCCGTCCACAGCGGGTGGCCGGCCGGGGCGAGCAGCGAGACGAAGGCCTTGGACGCCCAGTACGGCGAGGCCGGGCCCGAGTAGGGCTGGAGCGTGGCGTCGTGCGGTCCGTGCCAGCCCAGGCTCAGCAGTCCGTCGGTGCCGGTCGCGCCGCGGTCCAGGAAGTAGCGCAGCGCCCCGCTGATCACCCGCCGGGACGCGCCCGGTGCGAGCGGGGTCTGTCCGGTGACCGCGCCGAGCCCGACCGCCGCGCCGGCCGCGAACCGGTAGGCCAGCGAACGCCCGAAGTGGATCGGCGCGCCGTCCCCGCCGAACAGCAGCGAGAAGCTCTCCAGGTGCTCGCGCAGCCGTGATCCGTAGTGCGCGGACAGCTCGGCGTCGCCCGACAGATGGGCGTCGAGCACCGGATAGAGGTGCAGCGCCCAGCCGTTGTAGTGGTCGAAGGCGCGGCCGTCGCCGTCCGCGTACCAGCCCTGGCCGCGGTACCAGCCCTCCAGCAGATCGAGTGCCCGCTCCCTTGCACGGGCCGTCTCCGCGTCGCCGCGCCCCACCGACTCCAGGAATCCGGCCACCGAGTAGGGGAACAGGTACCAGTTGTTCGGCGCGGGGATGTGCCTCAGGGAGCCGCGCAGCCACTCCTCGGCCCGGTCCTGCACCGCCGGGTCCAGCCGGTCCCAGAGCCACGGCCGGGTGAGCCGCAGCCCGATGGCGACCGAGGCGGACTCCACCATGGGCTGGCCGAACACGGAGTGGTCGAGGATCAGCGGCCAGGACTCGGTGTCGTCGCGGCCGGGCGTGCGGGTACCGGCCGCGAGCCCGTCGGCGTAGCGGTCGAGCCAGCCGTGCGGGTCCTTGCCTTCCGCGCCCGCGACCCGGAAGGCGGCGGCGAGGAAGGTGCGCGCGTAACCCTCCAGACCGTCGGAACGGACCCCGGAGGCCGATGGGCGGCCCGGCAGGTCGAGCAGCGCGCTGCCGGGGGTGGCCCACTGCCAGGCGGCCTTGAGCAGTCCGTCCGCCGCCGCCTCCCAGTGCGCGCGGGTGTAACCGGTGATTGGGCTCGTCGACCGGTCGTCGGCGGGGAGTTCCAGGGGAGAGTCCGTGTGCGGTCGGTTCATGCGAGGAAGGCCAGCCTTTCGCGTCGTACGGAATGGGCGAATCCGTCGCCCGCGGCCCAGCGTTCGCTCTCGCCCACGGCCAGATCGACGAGCCGCCGCCACTCGTTGCCCTGGGAGCCCGCCAGATGCGGGGTGATCAGCGCGTTCTCGCACTCCCACAGGGGGTGGCCGGTCGGCAGCGTGTCGGGGTCGGTGACATCGAGCACCGCCCGGATGCGGCCGAGCCGCAGGACGTCGGTGAGCGCGTCCTGGTCGACGACGGCGCCGCGCGCGGTGTTGATGAGCACGCCGTCCGGGCGCATGGACATGAGGAGTTCGCGGCTGACGAGCCCATGGGTGGCGGGCAGCAGCGGGGTGTGGACGCTCACCACGTCGCTCCGCGCGAACAGTTCACCGAGCCCGACCGGCCGGACGCCCAGCGCGGCCGCCTCCTCGTCGCTCACGTACGGGTCGTGCAGCAGCACCCGCAGGTCGTAGGGGCGCAGCAGTTCGACGACCCGCCGGCCGATGAGCGAGGCGGACAGGATGCCGACGGTCCGGCCGTAGTTGCCGACCTCCGGGGAGGTTGCCAGCCAGTTGTCGCGGTGGCGCTCGGTGCGGTAGTCACGGGCCCGTTCCAGGGCCCGTTTGCCGGAGAGCAGGATCATCGCGACGGTGTACTCCGCGACCGGCAGCGCGTTGGCCGCGGCAGCCGACGACACCTCGATGCCGCGTTCCCAGCAGGCCTCGGTGATGTGTCCGCGGACGCTGCCGGCCATGTGTGCGACGGCCCGCAGCCGGGGCGCCGCGGCCAGCGCCGCCTCGTCGAGGGGCGGGCAGCCCCAGCCGGTGACCAGCAGCTCCGTGTCCGCCAGTACGGCGCGGGCCCGGTCGGTGGTGAAGTCGTCGAGCACGGGCAGCGGCGCGAGGTCGCACACATCCGAGAGCGCGGCCAGCGAGCGCGCGTCCAGCAGGGCGGCCGCGGCATCCGGCTTCATGGCGACGGCGGCGCGCGGCCTGCGCCGCGCGGCAGGGGTGGTGAGGGGCATCTTTCTCCTGGTACGGGGGAGGGGTGCGGACCGGTCCGGCTACTTGACGGCGCCCGCGGTGAGCCCCGACTTCCAGAAGCGCTGGAGCAGCGCGAAGGCGAGGATCAGCGGCAGGACCGCGAGCAGCGAACCCATGATCACCACGGGGTAGTACTCGGGTGAGACCGTGGCGGAGCTGTTCCAGGTGTAGAGACCGAGACTGACCGGATACAGGTCCTGGTCGGAGAGCATCACCATGGGCAGGAAGAAGTTGTTCCAGATCGCGGTGAGCTGGAACAGGAACACGGTGACCAGGCCGGGACCGAGCATCCGCAGCGCGACCCGGACGTATGTGGTCAGCTCCCCGGCCCCGTCCACGCGGGCCGCTTCCAGCACCTCGTTGGGCACGTAGCCCTGGCTGAATATCCGCCCCAGGTACACCCCGAACGGATTGAAGAGCACCGGGATGAAGACGGACCAGAAGGTGTTGACCAGCCCGGTTCCGGACGCCATCAGGTACAGCGGAAGCGCCAGTACGGTCTGCGGCACCATCACCGCCGCGAGGACCAGGCCGAACAGCTTCTCCTTGTGCGCGAAGCGGTACTTGTCGAAGGCGTACCCGCAGGCGATGCTGATCATCGCGCCGAGTGCCGCGCCCAGGACCGCGTACAGCAGGCTGTTGCCGTACCAGCGCCCGTAGACCCCGCCGTCCATCGCGAACAGGTCCTTGAGGTTCTGCAGGAAGGAGAAGTGGTCGAGCGAGAACACATCGCTGCCGAACAGGGCGTCGCGGTCCTTCGACGAGGCGAGCACCAGCCACAGCACCGGCAGCAGCGTGTACAGCACGGAGATGCCGACGACCAGGTTGACGACGGATCGGCCCAGGAGCCGGGGGCGCAGGGCGGCGGCGTTGCGGGTGGGACTCGTCGCGCTCATCGGGCGTCCTCCTCGGGGGCGTTGGAGCGGTTGGTCCAGCGGGTCACGCCGTAGGAGAACGCGATCGTGAGGACGAGCAGGACGACCGAGGCCGCGGCGGCCAGGCCGTAGTTGTTACGGGTGAACGCCGCGTCGTAGATGTACATGCTGGGCGAGAACCGCGAGCTGATCATCGGCGTCGACTGGCTCAGCAGCATGGGTTCGGTGAACAGCTGGAGCGCGAAGATCAGGGTGAACGTCGCGACCATCACGATCGAGGAGCGCACGAGCGGCGTCTTGACCTGGAGCGCGGTACGGACCGGCCCGGCACCGTCGACGACGGACGCCTCGATGACCTCGCGCGGCACGGCCTGCAGCGCGGCGTAGAAGACCACCATGTTGTAGCCGAGGTTGCTCCACAGGGCGATGTTCACGATCGACGGCACCACTGTGTGCACGCCGAGGAAGTCGATCGTGATGTCGGCCTTGCCGAGCAGGTCGATCACCGGGCTCAGCCCGGGTGTGTAGAGGTAGAGCCAGATGACGGCGGCGATGATGCCGGGCACGGCGTGCGGCAGGAAGAGCGCCAGCTGCGCCCAGGAGCGCAGTCGTACCACTCCGGAGTCCAGCAGCAGGGCCAGTGCCAGTGCGCCGATCACCATCAGCGGGATGTAGATCAGGCAGTACAGGACGACTGTGCCCAGACCGCTCAGGAACGTCGGGTCGGTCAGTACGGCGCTGTAGCTGCGCAGTCCGACGAAGACCGTGCGCTCGGGGCCGAATCCGAGCCCCGGCTGGTCGTCGCTGAAGAAGCTGAGCCAGACGGCGGTGCCGACCGGGATCAGGAAGACCGTCACCAGAAGGATGAAGAAGGGGGTCATCAGGGTGCCGGCCGCGCCGAGTTCACGGCGCCTGGCCGACTTCCGGACGGCACCCGGGGCTGTGGTGGGTTTCGGCGACGCGGCGGAACCGGGCGCGTCCACGGGGGCGGAAGCCGTCGAGGTGAGCGGGCTGGTCATCGGTGTCACCTGCCTCTCTGCTGCTGGGATGGGGGACGGTCTGCGGATCAGCTGCTGTGCTCGGTGGTGGACAGGCCCAGCGCCTTGAGGTCGGGCATGGTGCCCCGTTGGGCCGCGCGCACCGCGTCGAGGACCGAGCCCTGGCCGCCGCCCATCCGGGCGAAACCGTCCTGCATGACCTTCAGCGTGGCGGTCATCCGCGGGCCCCACGTCCAGCCGTCCCGGATCTTGTGCGCCTCCTGGTCGAACAGCGTGTAGATGTCCTGGCCGCTGTAGTAGCCGCGGTCGAAACCTTTGCGGCCGACGGGAACGAGTCCGGGGACGGCCGGGTACTGGCTGCTGGCTCCGCTGGAGAGCCGGGCCAGCAGCGCGTCGGGGTGCGAGATCTGCCACTCGATGAACTGCAGGGCTGCCTCGGGGTGGTCGCTGCTGCTGGTGACCGCGAAGGTCGATCCGCCGTGGGTGCCGAGCGCCGGGTCCGCGGGAGTCCACTGGGGGAGCGGCGCGATGGCCCACTTGCCCTTCTGGCCGGGACGGGCCTTCATCTGGGCCCCGGCGTCCCAGGCGCCGCTGAGCCGGACGAGGACCTTGTCGGAGCTGAGGAGGGCGTCGTACGCCCTGCTGTCCACCGGGCTCATGGTGACCAGGTCCTCGTCGATCAGCCGCTGCCAGTACGCCGCCACGCGGCGGCTCGGTTCGTCGGCGAGGGACATGTTCCAGGCGCCGCCGCTGGTGTCGAACCACTGGGCACCGGCCTGCCAGGCGAACGTGGCGAACTGGCCCCCGCCGTCCGTGGCGAAGGTCGTCAGCCGCCGGCCGGGCGCCTTGCGGCGTACGGTGCGGGACGCCTCCTCGAACTCGTCCCAGGTGCCCGGGACTTCGATGCCGTACTCGGCGAAGAGGTCGGTGCGGTAGTGCATCACCATCGGCTCGACATCGAGCGGCAGACTGAAGACGCGCTTCTCGAACGTGGTGAGGCCCAGTGCCTGCGGCAGCAGTTTGTCCCGCAGGCCGTCGCTCAGCATGTCCGTGAGCTCCATGGCGACCCCGTCGATGGCGAAGCCCGGGACCTGGGGGTACTCGATCGTCGCGACGTCCGGGGCGTTTCCGGCCCGGGAGGCGTTGCTGAGCTTGGCGTAGCCGCCCTGCGGGCCGGAGGGGATCTGCTGGAAGTCGACCTGGATCGTGTCGTGCGTCCGGTTGAACGCGTCCACCACCTCCTGGCTCCCGCGCAGGGCGGACCAGAAGGTGATGTGCGTGGCGTTGCGGCCGGACTTGTTGCTGACGGTGCTGGTCCTGCTCGTGCTGTCCGTCCCCGATGCGCCACCGCTGCAGGCGCTCAGTGCGCCCGCCAGCGGTACTGCGGCCATCGTGGCGAGCACGGATCGACGGCTCTGTCGACCAGGCATGGGCGCCTCCCGCGGCTCCTGATTGAAGACACGGGGAATCCTGTTCGGCTGATCGGTAGCGGTCAATAGATCGCTCAGAAGAAAATTGAAGCGGTCAAACGGTCAGTCTGTGGCGGGGATGATCGTCTGCGCCGATCCGCGTACCTTCAGCCCGGGCAGCAACTCGGTCCGGCGCACCGGCCCGGCCGCCCCGGCGGCTCCGGAGAGCCGGTGGAGCAGCAGCTCGGCGGCCGCCCTGCCGATCTCCGCCTTGGGCGGCGCCACCGCGGTCAGCGGTGTGCTGCCCAGGGCCGCGACCACATCGTCGTACGCCACCACCGAGCAGTCCCGGGGCACCTGCACCCCGCTCTCGGCCAGGCGCTGCACCAGCATCAGCGCGTCCACATCGCCGTGCAGCACGGCCGCCGTGGCGCCGCGTTCGCGCAGCAGCGCGGCAAGATCGAGCGCGTGGCCGGCGCTCGCGGGGGAGGCGCCGGGCGCCGGCTCCGTCCCGGACGGCCCGGGGCCCGGCACGGCGTTCGGCGAGCTCAGCACCACCGTCCAGTCCGTCACCTCGGGCCGCCCCGCCGCGATGTCGGCGAACGCGGCGCGCACGGTGCGCGCCGTCGGGCTGTCGTCACGGGCGGCCAGCACGATACGGCGGTGGCCCAGCGACACCAGGTGCTCCACGGCAAGGTGCATCCCGTACCAGTGGTCCGAACAGACGGAGTCCAGCGCGTGCAGAGCGCTGCCCGGCCTGGGCCGCCGCTCCATGAGCACGGTCGGCACCCCCACGTCCGCCAGCCAGCCGTAGTCCAGCTCCTCCGACAGCGCGTTGCGCCAGCGCGGGGCGATCAGCAGCCCGCGCGCCCCGTCCGCCA
Organism: Streptomyces sp. NPDC058221; assembly: GCF_042882365.1. NCBI lineage: Bacteria > Bacillati > Actinomycetota > Actinomycetes > Kitasatosporales > Streptomycetaceae > Streptomyces > Streptomyces sp. NPDC058221. The sequence continues at coordinate 67,945 of NZ_JBHVWF010000020.1, forward strand.
GTGCGCGTTCCACCAGCGGCCGTTCGGCGCCTGCCGACTGCGGTGCGATGTGCAGCGCGATCCGGATCCCGGACTCCTCCAGCACGGTCCGGGCGCCGTGCAGCGTCTCGTACAGGTACGAATGCCGCTCGGGTACGACCAATGCGACCGCGCCGCCCTCACCGGCCGGCTCGCCCTCCCGCGGGCCGGGTACGGCCGCGGTTCCCGCAGGATCCCGCAAAGGCCTGGCCACGCCGTGACCGCGCCGCAGCCGCCCTGCCCGGGTCAGCTCCTCGACATCCCGCCGCACCGTGACCACGGAGACGTCCAGTTCGGCGGCGAGGGCGCTGACCTTGACCGGCCCGCGCGACTCCACCACCGCCATGATCCGCTGACGCCTGAGTTCAACCGGCTCCCGCATACTGCTGGCCCCCTCGCCGTACCGCTGCGCGTTGTGCGTTTGAACGCTTCGTGTGAGCGCTTGGAGCGCAGCATAGCCATGCCGGTCTGCGGGCTGGGTCATGGCCGAAAATCATGGGGGATTACGATCTGTTCCTGGCATGGACACCCTCACCCTCTGGCAACTGGCGGCACTGGCCGCGGCATCCGCGCTCGTCGGCTTCTCCAAGACGGCGGTCAGCGGTGCCAATACGATCAGTCTCGCGGTCTTCGCGGCGGTACTCCCCGCCCGCGAGTCCACCGGAGTGCTGCTCCCGATCCTCATCGCCGGTGATGTGCTGGCTGTGCTCAGCTACCGTCGCCACGCGCACTGGCCGACGCTGCTGCGGCTCTTCCCCGCCGTCGCCGTCGGCGTGGTGGCGGGCACCCTGTTCATGATGTGGGCCGACGACGCCGCCGTGCGGACGTCGATCGGGGCGATCCTGGTCTTCATGGCGGGGGTCACGGTCTGGCGGCGCCGCGCCGCGGCCGGGAGCGAGGAGCCGGTGGCGGAGACCGGGCCGCCCGCCGCGGCCGAGCGGCTCAAGGCGCGCTCGTACGGGGTGCTCGGCGGCTTCACCACGATGGTCGCCAACGCCGGTGGTCCCGTCATGTCGCTTTATCTGCTTTCGGCCGGCTTCCGCAAGCTCGGCTTCCTCGGCACCTCGGCGTGGTTCTTCCTGATCGTCAACACGTCCAAGGTGCCGTTCAGTGTCGGCCTCGGGCTGATCGACGCGCAGTCGCTGCTGCTGGACGCCTGCATGCTGCTGTTCGTGCTCCCCGGCGCCTGGCTCGGCCGCAAGTGCGTGGACCGGATCAACCAGGTCCTCTTCGAGCGGCTCGTCATCGGGGCGACCGTGCTGGGCGGTCTCCAGCTGCTGCTGAACTGACGGCGGCCCTCCCGGACCGGTGGTCCGGAAGGGCCGGGCGCCGGAAAGAAGGCCGGGTGTCAGACGATGCCCTCCTCGATCTCCGCCTGCTCACGGGCGTTGCCGTACGCCGACGGCGTGCTGTACGAACGCCGCGCGACGAACCACCACACGGTGGCCAGTACCAGCACGGCGACCAGCGCGATCGAGGCGTAGTTCATCGAGTCGATCGTCACCGGCGAGGACTGCGGCAGCAGGAACAGCACCGTCACGATGGCGACCCACACCACGGCGATCCAGCCGACCGGCTTCGACCAGCGGCCCAGGTGCCACGGCCCGCGCTCGAAACGGTCACCGGCGCGCAGCTTCAGGAAGATCGGGATCGCGTAGGCGGGCGTGATGCCGATGACGTTGATCGCGGTCACCGCACCGTACGCGGTCGCGGAGTACAGCGACGGCACGGCGAGCAGTCCGGCCACGACGACCGACAGCCACACCGCGTTGACCGGCGTCTGGGTGCGGGCGCTCACCTTGCGCCACAGCGCGGAGCCGGGCAGCGCGTTGTCCCGGCTGAAGGCGAACACCATCCGGCTGGCGGCGGCGACCTCGGCGTTGCCGCAGAACAGCTGCGCGGCGATCACGATCAGCAGCATCGCCGTGGCGCCCGATGTCCCCAGCGCGTCGATCAGGATCTGGGCGGGCGGGACCCCGGTGGCACTGTTCTGGGTGCCCGCGTAGTCCTGGATCGCGAACGTCAGCCCGGCGAGCAGGACGAAGCCGGCCAGCCACGAGACCCAGATCGCGCGGACGATGCCGCGGGCCGCCGAGACCGAGGCGTTCGACGTCTCCTCCGACAGATGGGCGGAGGCGTCGTAACCGCAGAAGGTGTACTGGGCCAGCAGCAGACCGATCGCGGCCACGTAGAGCGGGTTCTCCCAGCCGGTGTCATTGACGAACTCGGTGAAGACGAACGACGGGGACTGGTGGTGCGAGGGGACGATCGCCAGTACCGAGACGATCACCGCGACGCCCACCAGGTGCCACCAGACACTGATCGAGTTGAGCACGCTGACGAGCCGGACACCGAAGAGGTTCAGCACGGCGTGCAGCAGCAGGATGCACAGGAAGATGATCATTGTCCTGCCGGGGGTGGGGCTGAACCCCCACTGCAGATTCATCAGCGCACCGGTGAACAGTGCGGCGCCGTAGTCGATACCGGCGATCGCACCGAGCAGCCCGAGCAGATTCAGCCAGCCGGTGTACCAGCCCCACTTGCGGCCGCCGAGCCGGTCCGCCATGTAGTAGAGCGCCCCGGACGTCGGGTACGCGCTGGTGACCTCGGCGAGCGCCATGCCCACGCAGAGCACGAACAGACCGACCCCGGCCCAGCCCCACAGCATCACCGCGGGCCCGCCGGTCGACATGCCGAAGCCGTACAGGGTCATGCAGCCGGACAGGATCGAGATGACGGAGAAGCTGATGGCGAAGTTGCCGAAGCCGCCCATCCGGCGTGCGAGCACCGGCTGATAGCCGAGCTCGCGCAGCCGCTGCTCCTCGTCCTTCGGCTCGTCGGCCTCGGAACCCGTGTGGGGCGAGGTGGATATGGACATGGGGGGACCTCCGTGAGCGGTGACGGTGCTGGGGACAGAGAGGGGGACACGGGGCACCGGCTCAGCCGTGCGGCCCCCGGTCCGGGTCGCGCTCCGCGGCCAGGGCGCGGCTGCGGGCGCGCAGGAACACTTCTTCGGCGCCGCCGGGGTCCTTGGGCGAGCGGGTGCGGTACGCCCAGGGCAGCGAGGTGAAATAGGGGCCGAGTTCTCTGAACACCGGGGCGGCGTCGGCGAACTGGAGCGCGCCCCACAGGGCGTGGGCCAGATGGTTCAGGTCGAGAAGGGCGTGGCTGGGCGCGGACGTGCGACGGAACCAGAGGTGCAGAGCGCGGACGGCGTCACGCTCCGCGTCCTCGGTGACCCAGTGCAGGTCGAGCGCCTTCTCATGGCCGCGCTCGCGGCGGTAGCGCTCGACCCGCACATAGAGCGGAAGCACATGGAGGGCGGATCCGTCGGGAGCCGAGGAGGCGGCCCACTGAACGAAGTTGACCGCCTCGGAGAGGGAGCCGCCGGCTTTGCGCGCGTAGACGAACTGCAGCATCCGGTGGTAGGCCTCGCGGTTGTGCGGATCGCGCTTGTCCGCCTCGGCCAGCAGGCCCCAGGGGCCGGGGAAGAGCATGGGGCCCGGCGGGTGCAGCCGGTGCTCCTCCAGCCGCTGGCGTTCGTCGAGCTGGGAGAGGGCCAGCAGGCACACCCAGGGCACCGGGTCGGCGGGCGAGGCGTGTGCGGCCGAACGGCATGCCTCCCATGCCTGCTGCCACAGCTCCTGGGCCCGGCGGTGACTCTCACGGTGGGCGCGGACGGCCCGTTCCACGACGACCCGGGCGTGCATCACGGCTGCCGCGACGCTCCGGGGCTCCTCCGTCAGCCAGGCCTGTACCGCGTCCGATCCCGCGGCGACCGCGCCGAGCACCTGGGTGCGCTGGGTCCACAGCGTCCAGCCCGGGGTGCTCTCCAGCAGATCGCGCATGGAGAGCCAGCGCCCGGTACGTAAGTCCTGTAACGCGGAGCGGAGTTCATGGTCGTGGCCGGCCGGATGATAAACCGGCCGGAAATCACTGTTGGCCATCGATGCGCTCGGGGCATGGTGTCGGTCTCATCGATCCTCAAGGACGTGGGGGGTGAAGCAGCTGTTGAAATACGAACTGCTGTAAAGCGTCCGGTTGTTGCTCGGCGGTGAGTGTAGAGCCCCTTGTGTCGAACCCCCGAATGATTCGTGGATCTTATTCAAGTCACGTGCTTATACAGGAGGTTGGCCGCCATATGGCCGTTCCGGACGTACGCCTTGCGGGTGCTTGACGTAGCCGCTGGGCTGCACCACCCTGGGTTCCCGCAGCCGAAGATCACCATTCCGTTCAAGCGCCGGAGCTTGCCTACCGCTGGGGAGCCGATGACAGGTCCGGTACTCGCCGTGGACCAGGGGACCTCCGGCACCAAGGCGCTGGTGATCTGTCCGGAGCGTGGCGTGATCGGTTCCGCTTCGGCTCCCGTGCGCCCTCGATTCGGTGCCGGCGGAGCGGTCGAGACGGACCCCGCCGAGCTGTTCGGCTCGGTCGTCGAGGCCGGGACACGGGCCCTGGCCGAGGCGGGCGAACCGGTCGCCGCCGTGGGGCTCGCCAACCAGGGCGAGACCGTGCTCGCCTGGGACCCGGACTCCGGACGGCCGCTCACCGACGCGATCGTCTGGCAGGACCGGCGGGCCGCCGGAATCTGCACCGGACTCGGCGAGCGCGAAGCGGAGTTGAAGCAGCTCACCGGACTGCCGCTCGACCCCTATTTCGCCGCCCCGAAGATGGCCTGGATCCGCCGTGAACTGACCCGCGAGGGAGTCGTCACCACGAGCGACTCCTGGCTGGTCCACCGGCTCACCGGGGAGTTCGTCACGGACGCCGCCACCGCCGGGCGCACCCAGCTGCTCGACCTCGACCGGGCCGGCTGGTCTCCCCCCGCCCTGGACATCTTCGGCCTGGCCGGCGAACGGCTGCCCACGGTGGTCGACGCCGCCGGAGCGTTCGGTGCCACGACCGCGTTCGGGGGTGAACTCCCGCTGACCGGCCTCCTCGTCGACCAGCAGGCAGCCCTGCTGGCCCAGAGCGCCCTGGAACCGGGCACCGCCAAGTGCACCTACGGCACGGGTGCGTTCCTGCTCGCCCAGACCGGCCCGGTCCCGCGCCGCAGCTCCAGTGGACTGGTCAGCTGCGTCGCGTGGCGGCTCGGCGGGCGGACCAGCTACTGCCTGGACGGACAGGTCTACACAGCGGCCTCCGCGGTGCGCTGGCTCACCGACCTCAAGGTGATCTCGGGCGCCGCCGACCTCGACCCGGTCGGCGGCTCCGTCCCCGACTCCGGGGGCGTCACCTTCGTACCCGCGCTCGCCGGACTCGCCGCCCCCTGGTGGCGCGGAGACCTGCGGGGTTCGGTGACCGGGCTGGGCCTCGACACCACGGCGGGGCACCTGGTGCGGGCCCTGTGCGAGGGCATCGCCGCGCAGGTCGTCGAGCTGGCCGAAGCGGTGGCCGCGGATCTGGGGGAGAGGCCCGGGGCGCTGCGTGTCGACGGCGGCCTCACCCGCTCCTCGCTGCTCATGCAGACCCAGGCCGACCTGCTGCAACGCCCGGTCGAGGTCTCCGCGCTGCCCGATGCCACCGCACTCGGCGTGGGCGCCGTGGCCCGGATGGGCCTCGATCCCGGACTCACGCTACGGCAGGCCGTGCCCGCCTGGGAGCCGGCCGCGGTGTACGAGCCCCGGATCGGCCCCGACGAGGCGGCCGAGCGGCTCGCCCGGTTCCGTGCGGCCGTGGGAACCCTGCTGGAGCGGTCGTGACAGCTGTCCGGGCGGGCGGGCCGGTGACGTGCACCGTCACGAAGGCCGGCCGGCCGCTGCCCGACGACGCGCCGTACGACGTCACGGTGATCGGCGCGGGAGTGGTCGGCGCCGCGATCGCGCGTGAGCTGGCCCGCTACCCCGTCCGGACCGCGCTCGTCGAGGCCTGCGACGACATCGGCGACGGCACGTCCAAGGCCAACACCGCGATCCTGCACACCGGTTTCGACGCCGTGCCCGGTTCGCTGGAGGCCAGGCTGGTACGCGAGGGGCAGCGCGAGCTCGCCGCCTACGCCGCCGCGACGGGTATCCCCGTCGAACGTGTCGGCGCCCTCCTCGTCGCCTGGGACGAGGAACAACTCGACGCACTGCCAGGGCTGTTGGCGAAGGCCGAGAAGAACGGCTACCACGCGGGCCGGCTGCTGGACCGGGTCCGGCTCGCCGAACTCGAACCGAACCTGGGGCCGGGCGCGTTGGGCGCACTGGAGATCCCCGACGAGTCCGTCATCTGCCCCTGGACGACCCCGCTCGCCTTCACCACCCAGGCCCTGCTGGCCGGCGTCCATCTGCACCTGGACTGCCGCGTCACGCACATCGAATCCGACGCCGGCATCCACACCCTGACCACCACCCGCGGCCCGCTCCGCACCCGGCAGCTGATCAACGCGGCGGGACTGCACGCCGACGAGATCGACCGCCTGCTCGGGCACGATGTCTTCACGGTCACACCGCGCCGCGGACAGCTCATCGTCTTCGACAAACTCGCCCGCGACCTCGTCCACCACATCCTGCTCCCCGTTCCCACCGCGGCGGGCAAGGGCGTCCTGGTGGCCCCGACCGTCTTCGGCAACGTCCTGCTCGGCCCCACCTCCGAGGACCTCGGAGACAAGGCGGCCACCGAGTCGACGGCGGACGGACTCGCGTTTCTGCGGGAGAGGGGGCGCAGGATCCTGCCGCGGCTGATCGACGAGGAGGTCAACGCCGTCTACGCGGGACTGAGAGCGGCCACCGGCCAGGAGGACTACCGGATCCAGGAGTACCCGGACCTGCGCTACATCGCCGTGGGCGGCATCCGATCCACCGGGCTGACCGCCTCCATGGCCATCGCCGGACACGTCACCGGCCTCCTCGCCAGGACCGGTCTCGACCTGGGCGCCCCGGCCGGACTGCCGCCGCTCACCATGCCGGATCTCGGCGAGTCGGCCGGCCGCCCCTACCTCGACGCCGCACTCATCGCCCGGGATCCCGCCTACGGCACCGTGGTCTGTCACTGCGAACGCGTCACCGCGGGCGAGATCCGCGATGCCCTGGGCTCCGTGCTGCCGCCACGCTCGACGGCAGGGCTGGCGCGCCGGACGCGGGCCGGTAACGGGCGCTGCCAGGGCTTCCACTGCGGGGCCGGCCTCCGCGCACTGATCGAGGGGACCAGGTCATGACCCGCCGCGAGCGGACGGTCGATGTACTGGTCGTGGGAGCCGGCCCGGCGGGACTCGGCGCAGCGGCCGAACTCGCCGCATCAGGAGCGCGGGTCGAGGTCCTGGAACGGGAGCAGAGCGCGGGCGGCATCCCGCGCCACTGCCACCACGGTGGATTCGGCAGCCGCCGCGGCGGCGGACTGAGCGGCCCCGAGTACGCGCGGCGGTGCACGGCCGCCGCCGAACGGGCCGGCGCCACCCTGCGCACCGGCGTCACCGTCACCGGCTGGGCCGGACCCCGCGTCCTCGACGCCACCGGCCCCGGCGGACTGGAACGGATCACGGCCGGCGCCGTCCTTCTCGCCACCGGCGCCAGGGAACGCCCCCGCAGCGCCCGGCTCGTCCCCGGCACCCGCCCGGCGGGCGTCTACACCACCGGGGAGCTCCAGCAGGCCGTCCACCTGCACCACCAGTACATCGGTACGCGGGCGGTGGTCGTCGGCGACGAACCCGTCAGTCACGCGGCTGCCGACACCCTGCGGGCCGCCGGGGTCGAGGTGGCCGCCCTGGTGACCGGCGACCCGCCGGCACCTCTGGGGCGCGTCCGCCGCGGAACCCCGGTACTCACCCGCACCACCGTGACCGGACTGACCGGGCGGGGGCGGCTCACCGGAGTCGCGCTGCGCCACGACGACGGCCGGACGACCACGCTGCGCTGCGACACCGTGGTCTTCACGGGGGACTGGATCCCCGACCACGAACTGGCCCGGCGCGGTGCGGTCGCCCTGGATCCCGGCACCCGGGGCCCGGCCCACGACGCTTCGTACCGCACCGGTGAGCAGGGCGTCTTCGCCGTGGGGAATCTGCTGCACGCTGTCGAGAGCGCGGGCACCGCGGCAGCCGAGGGCCGGGCCGCCGCCGCCCCCGTACTGCGCCATCTGACCACCGGGTCCTGGCCCGCCGGGCGCCCGGCGCTCACGGTGGCGGCCCCGCTGACATGGATCGCGCCCAACCTCATCGCCCCTGACGGAGGCCGGCCCCTGAACAACCGCTTCGTGCTGCGTACCGAGCGCCGGCTGACCGTCCCGGTGCTCGTGGTCCGCCAGAACGGGCTGCTGCTGCACCGGCAACGACTGCTGCTGCCCGCCCGCCCCGGCATCCCCCTCCACCTGTCCGCCGACTGGCTGGACCGGGCAGATCTGCAGGGCGCCACCGTACGGATCTCCGTGCACTGACCGTGCAGCGGGCGGGGGGTGCTTCTGGCGCGCGCGTGCGGCGCGGCACGGATCAGGGAATCAGCAGCCAGTCCGAACCGATCGCTGCCACCAGGCCGATCCCCAGCAGCCAACTGCCCAGCCGAGTACGGCCGTTCCTGCTGAGCTCGATCACGATCCCGCACAGGATCAGCGCCAGTCCGTACACGCCGACCACCAGGACGGAGGACCGGCTCGCGATCCGCAGCCCCAGGACGACCGCCATCGCGGCCATGCCGACCGAGGACAGGACGATGCGCAGCTGTCTTGCCTGACGCGGTGTCAGTCGCCGCTCCTCGGCTTCGGGTGCGGGTATCGGGGCGTCCACGGCCTGGTCGTGGTCAGAAGTGCTCATGAGGCGGGATGGTAATAGCTTCGCGCGGCCCTGTTCACCGCTCTCGGTCAAGGAGAGGGAAAGGACGCGGGCCGGCGCGCCCACTGCCGGGGCTACTGGTGGCCGGCTCGCAGCCGCGGTGCCTCGGTGGCCGCGTCGACGGGCCCTGCGCCCGGGCCCTCCACCCGCCCCGCCAGCTCCCGTGCCCAGCCGATCAGCGCACCGGCTGCGATTCCGTGCACCGGGGCGGCGGCGGAGCCATCGGAAGGGGATGCCCCGGAGCCGCCGGAGGCGGTCACCCGGGCAGAAGCGGAATCCCCGGACAGGCCCGGGGGCACGGGCGGCCCCTCGCCCGCCGGCCCCCCTGCGCCCTCACCCCCGGTGAACTCCGCGAGCGCCGCCGCGCCCCGCCGCAACAGCCGCGCCCCGCCCGTCACATTGCCCCGGGCGGCATGGGTCAGCCCGACCGCCAGCTGCGCCAGCCCGCGCCACAACTCACGCTCCGCCACGGGGCCCGACTTCCACGCGTCCTCGAAGACCTCGTGGGCATGGAACGGCATCCCGGCGTCCAGCAGTCGCTGCGCCTCCCGCACCGTCTCCTCCGGGGTGCGGACCAACCCCTCGGGCTGCCGCTCCACACCGGGCGATCCGTACGGCAGGGGGCGCCCCAGCCCGTCGCGGGGGCGCGCATTGTGCGCCCGGCCTTCGGTGTCGCGGTCCCTACGAGTCTCGTCCACCCCTCGATTGTGCCCCGTACCTGCGGTGAACTCCCCGAACCACTGTCGGCGGGCCCCCGCGCACGACTATTCTCGGCAGTTGTCCGTACCACTTTGGGGGAGGGCAGGCATGAAACCGTCCCGGCCGCTGTACGAGCGCGAACCGGAACTCGCAGCTGCCGCGCACGCCGTCGACGCACTCTGCGGCGCACAGGCGGCCGGCGGGCTGCTGATCTTCAGCGGCGAAGCAGGCATCGGCAAGACGGCACTGCTGTCCGAGATCCGGACCATGGCAGCCGACCGGTGCACCGTCTGGTCCGCAAGGGGCGGCGAAACCGTCACCTCCGTGCCGTTCCACGTCGTACGCCAACTGCTGCAGCCCACGCTGGACCAGCTCCCCATCGACGACGTACGCGCCCTGTTCGGAGCCTGGTACGAGATCACGGCACCGGCCCTGGGGCTTGTCGAACCGACCGGCCCGCAGCCCGATCCGCAGGGTGTGCGCGACGGTCTCGACTGGGTCGTCTCACGGCTCGCCTCCCGGCTGAGCCACCGCCCGCTGCTGCTCGTCATCGACGACGCCCACTGGGCCGACGGCGAATCCCTCGCCTGGCTGGCCTCGTTCACCGCCCGCCTCGGTGAGCTGCCGGTCCTGGTCGTCCAGGCGCACCGCCCCGAGGAGCTCGCGGCCCGGGAGGCGGCGCGCACCGCCGCGGGCGGCCATCCGGCGCAGGTCAGGGTCGCCCTGCGGGCCCTCACACCGGACGCCACCGCGGAACTCGTCCGCGCGGGACTGGGCGAGCACGCCGACGGCCCGTTCTGCCGCGAGGTGTGGGCCGTCACCGGCGGCAACCCCTACGAGGCGGTCGAGCTCGTCGCCAAGGTCCAGGACCGCGAACTCGTCCCGCTGGAGGAATCCGCCGGCCTGCTGCGCGAACTCGGCGCCTCGGCCCGCGGCAGCGGCCTCGTGGCCCGGCTCGAACGGCTCGGCACCAACGCCAACCGGTTCGCCTGGGCCGCTGCCGTCCTCGGCACCGACATCTCCCAGGACCTCGCCGCCACCCTGGCCGGCATGAGCCCTGCCGAGGCGGCGGACTGCACGGCCCGGCTGCGTGAGGCCCGTATCGTCAGCGGCTTCGATCCGCTGGAGTTCGTGCACCCGCTGATCGCTACCGCCGTGTACCGCTCGATTCCGCCCGCCACCCGCACTGCCATGCACGGCAGGGCGGCCTGGGCGATCACCCGGGCCGGTCTCGGGCCCGCAGCGGCCTCCCGGCACCTTCTCGAAGTCCATCCGGACGACGACCAGGAGCTGGTCGAGCAACTTCGGGCGGCCTCCGACCAGCACCTCGCGGTCGGTGCCCCCGAAGCGGCCCGCCGCTGTCTGGAACGAGCCCTTCAGGAACCGCCGCGCCAGGACGTGCGCGCGACCCTGCTCTACGAACTGGGCTGCGCCACCCTGCTCAGCTCACCGCCCACCACGGTGCAGCATCTGCGTGCCGCGCTCGACCTGCCGGGTCTGGCGGACGACCTGCGGGTCGACGCCACGTTCCGGCTCGCCGCGGCGCTGTCCCACAACAACCAGCTCAAGGAGGCGGCGCAGGCCCTCGCCGCCGAGGCCGAGCGGACCGCACCCGGCCCCGGTCTGATGCGCCTGCAGGCCGCGCACTTCCTCTGGGAGGGCATGCAGGCGGCCGAGGACGACGGGCCGGGCCGCTCGCGACGGCTCGCCGCCAACGCCGACCACCTCGCCGGCCGGGACAACGCCGAGCGGGCCCTGCTCACCCTGCGCGCCTTCGACGCCATGCTGCGCGGCGAGAACTCCCAGCTGATCGTGGACCTCTGCGAACGCGCCCTGGTCAACGGGCACCCCGCCCGCGGTCTCGGCTGGACCGATACGGAATGGGGTTTCGAACTCCCCACTCTGCTCGGCATCACCTACGCCTTCACCGACCAACTCGACCGCGCGGAGGAACTCTTCGGCGAGGCCGTGCGCGCCTTCGAGATCTCCGGCTGGAGCGGCGCCCACCTGGCCTTCGCCCATACGCTCCTCGGCCTGGTCCACCGCCGCCGAGGCCGTCTCGCCGAGGCTGAAGGATTCCTTCGCGAGGGACTCCGGCTCGCCGACCGTGTCGGCAGCGGTCTGCCCGTCCACTGGGACGCGGCGTGTCTGCTCATCGACACGCTGCTGGCACGCGGCCGGGTCACCGAGGCCCGCAAGGTCGCCGACCAGTACGACTTCGGTGCGCCCTACCCCAGCGCCATGGTGCTGCCCGACGGGCCGTGCGTCCGGGGACGGCTGCTGCTCGCCGAAGGCCGCGTGAAGGAAGCGGTCACCGAGCTGGAAGCCGCAGGTCAGTCCCTCGAACCCCGTGGCAGGTTCAACGGAATCTGGGGCCCCTGGGCCGGTGACCTGGCGCGCGCACTGGCCGACGAGGACCGGGGCCGCGCCGCCCAGCTCGCCGCCGCGGCCCGGGTACATGCCGAGCGCTTCGGAACGGAGACGGCGATCGGCGAGGCCCTGCGCTGTGTGTCGCTCTTCGCCCGCCCGGAAGAGGCCGCGCACCTGCTGGGCGAGGCGGTCCGCCACCTGGAGGCTTCCCCGTCCAGCTACGAGCTCGCCCTCGCCCTCGTCGACCACGGCATCGCGACCCGTTCCCCGGGACAGCTCGCACGGGCGCACAAGCTGGCCACGGCCTGCGGTGCGGAATCCCTGGCGACCCGCGCCCAGCAGGCACGGGCGTCGATCCGGCCCACCGAGTGAGGTAATGTTTCTCCTGCGCAGCCGCCCGGGGACACCGGGGGAACTGCAGCGGGACGTGGCGCAGCTTGGTAGCGCACTTGACTGGGGGTCAAGGGGTCGCAGGTTCAAATCCTGTCGTCCCGACTGGAGACAGTCG
>NZ_JBHVWF010000021.1:0-80002 GCF_042882365.1 Streptomyces sp. NPDC058221
ACGTATGCAACCTACTGCCGGTGCTTGCGTCAAGTGACACCGGAACGCGGCGAGGGGCGGTGGCGGATGCGCCACCGCCCCTCGCGGACGTCTGCCGACGAGCCGTCAGACGGCGCGTCCGTCATCAATGTTGAGCGACGGCGCACCGATGGTCTCCAGCTCACCGCCGGGGCCGGTGCCGACGACCGCGCCCGTGCTCTTCTTCCCGCGCCGGAGCCACCGCTCCAGCCAGCTCGCGAACGAGGTGAGGGTGAAGTTCACCGCGATGTAGATCAGAGCGATGATGGTGAAACACGCGATGGTGTTCGCGCCGTAGTTCGCCGCCATCGGCCGGGCCGATGCCAGGAGCTCGGGGAAGGTCATCACCGCGCCACCGAGAGCGGTGTCCTTCACGATCACCACGATCTGGCTGACGATCGCGGGCAGCATGGCGGTGACCGCCTGCGGCAGCAGCACGAAGACCATTGTCTGGCTCTTGCGCATGCCGATCGCCTTGGCCGCGTCCGTCTGCCCCGAGGGGAGTGTCAGGATGCCGGCCCGCACGATCTCGGCGAGCACCGAGGCGTTGTAGAGCACCAGACCCGTGACGACGGCGTACAGCGGACGGGTGTCGGTGCTGATGTTCGTGTACTCGGAGTAGACCGCGTTCGCGATGATCATCAGAATCAGAACCGGGATGGCCCGGAAGAACTCGACGACCACACCGGCAGGCATCCGCATCCACCGGTGGTCCGAGAGCCTGCCGATCCCGAACAGCGCACCCAGCGGGAGAGCGATGATCAGGGCGAAGAACGCAGCCTTCAGAGTGTTCTGGAGCCCCGGCCAGATGTACGTCTCCCACGGCTGGGAGCTGGTGAAGAAGGGCTTCCACTTGATCCAGTCGAGCTGGTGCTTGGACGCGAGGCCGTCGTAGACCCACCACACGACGGCCGCGGCGACGAGCACGAACAGGACTGTGTACAGGATGTTCCGCCGCTTGGCGCGCGGTCCCTGGGCGTCATAGAGGACGGAGCTCATCGCTTCACCGCCACCTTCTTGCTCACCCAGCCGAGGATGAGGCCGGTCGGGAGGGTCAGGACGATGAAGCCGAAGGCGAAGACGGCCGAGATCAGGATCAGCTGCGCCTCCTTCTCGATCATGCCCTTCATCAGGTACGAGGCCTCCGCCACACCGATCGCCGAGGCGACGGTGGTGTTCTTGGTCAGCGCGATCAGCACGTTGGACAGCGGATTGACGACCGAGCGGAAGGCCTGCGGGAGGATGATCAGCCGCAGTACCTGGGTGAAGCTCAGACCGAGGGCGCGCGCTGCCTCGGCCTGGCCGACCGGGACGGTGTTGATCCCGGACCGGAGCGCTTCGCACACGAACGCCGCGGTGTAGGCGCTCAGCGCGAGCACGGCGAGCCGGAAGTTGATGTCGGTGAAGTCGCTGACGCCGAGAGTGATGCCGAGCGTCTGGAACAGGCCCAAGGAGGAGAAGAGAATGATCACGGTCAGCGGAATGTTCCGGACCACGTTCACATAGCCGGTCGCGAAACCGCGCATCAGGGGGACCGGGCTGACCTTCATGCCGGCCAGCAGCGTTCCCCATATGAGGGAGCCGAGGGCGGAGTAGACGGTGAGTTGCACCGTCACCCAGAACGCCCCCAGCAGGTCGTAACCATCAAGAAAGTCGAACACGATCTCCCGCGCTTCCGCGTGTAGGAGGGCACGGCGCGCCGCCGTCAGTGGCGGCGCGCCCGGTCAGCCCTGCTTCACTTGACGACGTTGCCGATCTTCGGGGCGGGCTCGTTCTTGTAGTTCGCCGGGCCGAAGTTGGCCTTCACGGCCTTCTCCCACGAACCGTCCGAGACCATCTTGGTCAGCGCGTCGTTGATCTTCTTCTTGAGGTCGGCGTCGCCCTTCTTGAGGCCGATGCCGTAGTTCTCGTTGGTCATCTTGAAGCCGGCCAGCTTGAACTTGCCCTTGTTGGTGTCCTGCGAGGCGTAGCCGGCCAGGATGCTGTCGTCCGTGGTCAGCGCGTCAACGGCGTTGTTCTCCAGGCCGGTCAGGCACTCGGAGTAGCCGCCGTACTCCTGGAGCTGAGCCTTCGGGGCCAGCGTGTCGTGGATGTTCTGCGCCGAGGTCGAACCGGCGACGGAGCAGAGCTTCTTGTTGTTCAGGTCCTTCGGCGACTTGATCGACTTCTCGTCCGCACGGACCAGGATGTCCTGGTGGGCGAGGAGGTACGGGCCCGCGAAGTCGACCTTCTGCAGACGCTCGTCGTTGATCGAGTAGGAGGCGGCGATGAACTTTACGTCACCGCGCTCGATCGACGTCTCACGGTCGGCGCTCTTGGTCTCCTTGAAGTCGATGTCCTTGGCGTCGTAGCCCAGTTCCTTGGCTACGTACGTGGCGACATCGACGTCGAAGCCGGTGAACTTGCCGTCGGGCGTCTTCAGGCCCAGGCCGGGCTGGTCGATCTTGATGCCGATCGTGATCTTCTTGCCGCCGCCCGAACCGGACGCGTCGTCCTTGTCGTCGGAGCCACAGGCGGTGGCGGTCAGGGCGAGAGCGAGCACGGCGGCCGAGGCGGCGGTGACCTTACGAAGCTGCATGGTGAAATTCCCTAGAGTTGACGCGATGTGAGTGATCGGCCGGTCCTGAGGCCGGCACCGAAGGCTCCGTCAGTGGTGAAGGATCTTCGACAGGAAGTCCTTGGCCCGGTCACTGCGCGGGTTGCTGAAGAACTGGTCGGGGGTGGCCTCTTCGACGATCTTCCCGTCCGCCATGAAGATGACCCGGTTCGCCGCAGAGCGGGCGAAACCCATCTCATGGGTGACGACGACCATGGTCATGCCCTCGCGGGCGAGCTGCTGCATGACCTCCAGCACCTCGTTGATCATCTCCGGGTCCAGCGCGGAGGTCGGCTCGTCGAACAGCATGACCTTGGGGTCCATCGCCAACGCCCGCGCGATCGCCACGCGTTGCTGCTGACCGCCGGAGAGCTGCGACGGGTACTTGTCGGCCTGGGTCGCCACGCCCACCCGGTCGAGCAGTGAACGCGCCTTGTCCTCGGCAGCCTGCTTGTCCGTCCTGCGGACCTTGAGCTGGCCCAGCATCACGTTCTCGAGCACCGTCTTGTGGGCGAAGAGATTGAACGACTGGAAGACCATGCCGACATCGGCGCGCAGCCGCGCCAGCTCCTTGCCCTCCTCGGGCAGGGGCTTCCCGTCGATCGTGATCGCGCCCGAGTCGATCGTCTCCAAGCGGTTGATCGTGCGGCACAGCGTGGACTTCCCGGACCCCGAGGGCCCGATGACGACCACGACCTCGCCGGAGGCGATAGCCAGGTCGATGTCCTGGAGCACATGCAGCGCGCCGAAGTGCTTGTTGACGTTGCTCAGCACGACCAGGTCGCCGGCCGCGGGTGCAGCGTCCTCGGTGTCCTTGGTCACTGAAACTCCGCTCATCGGCTTTTTGCTCCGTCCTCCTCGGTTGGCAAGGACCTTAGTGACGCAGTGCGACCAGCGTCATTACATCTGAGCGGAAATTGAGCATAACGATCCGGCCGCAACCGGACACTCCGCGTGAACGGGACGCCCTGCGGGCCGTCCGGGCGTACCGGGTGCATAACGGAAACATGGATGCAACGGGCGGGCACTTGACTGGCCCACCGGTCATCGGAGTGGATGCCCTGGTACACCCTTACGTGAAACGCCTCGAAACGGGGAAGTGACCAGGGGCCTACGCACCGAGACACGACCGCACCGACACCACATCGAGATCGCACCGATCACCGCGCCTT
The DNA here is from genome assembly GCF_042882365.1 of Streptomyces sp. NPDC058221. Classification (NCBI taxonomy): domain Bacteria; kingdom Bacillati; phylum Actinomycetota; class Actinomycetes; order Kitasatosporales; family Streptomycetaceae; genus Streptomyces; species Streptomyces sp. NPDC058221. The sequence continues at coordinate 3,787 of NZ_JBHVWF010000021.1, forward strand.
TGGATCACCGCACCTTCGGAGAGGGGGGCCCATGAGACTGCTGCTCGTCGAGGACGACAACCACGTCGCCGCCGCCCTGTCCGCCATCCTCGGCCGGCACGGCTTCAAGGTGGTGCATGCCCGTAGCGGCGAGGAGGCCCTGCAGGCGCTCCTCCCTGCGGACACGGAGCCCTTCGGTGTCGTGCTCCTCGACCTCGGGCTGCCCGACCAGGACGGGTACGAGGTGTGCGGGAAGATCCGTAAGCGGAGCTCCGTGCCGGTGATCATGGTGACCGCCCGGGCCGACGTCCGCTCACGGATCCACGGGCTGAACCTCGGCGCGGACGACTACGTGACCAAGCCGTACGACACCGGGGAACTCCTCGCCCGTATCCACGCCGTCAGCCGCCGCAAGCCGGCCGGCGAGGAGACCGGGCCCACGCCCGTCGCCGCGCTGCGCCTGGGCCATGTGCACATCGAGCTGCCGACCAGGCGGGTCAGCGTCGACGGGGCCGAGGTCCAGCTCACCCGCAAGGAGTTCGACCTGCTGGCGCTGCTCGCGCAGCGGCCCGGTGTGGTGTTCCGCCGGGAGCAGATCATCAGCGAGGTCTGGCGTACGAGCTGGGAGGGGACGGGGCGCACGCTCGAGGTGCACGTCGCCTCCCTGCGTTCCAAGCTGCGGCTGCCCGCACTGATCGAGACCGTGCGCGGGGTCGGCTACCGCCTCGTCGCCCCGTCCGCGTAGGGCGTACGTCTCCGGTGCGCACCAGGCTGCTTTCGCTGCTCATCGTTCTCATGGCGAGCGTCCTGCTGGCGCTCGGCTTCCCGCTGGCCGTCAGTGTGGCCGCGGCCCAGCAGCAGGGTGTGGTGATCGACCGGATCGACGACACCGCACGCTTCGCGGCGCTCGCCCAGTTCATCACCGAACGTACCCGCGGCTACGACGAACGACGGCGCACGCTGCAGACCGAACTGGAGACGTACGACTCGGTGTACGGCATCCGGGCGGGCGTCTTCTACCGTGACGACTCCGCGATGGCGAAGGCCCCGGCGGCCTGGCGGCTGCCGGTCGAGGGCGAGGGCCGGGAGGCGTTCAACGAGGCGCTGCTCGGCCGGCGCAGCCACGATCCGCCGCAGGTCTGGCCCTGGCAGAACGGCCGGGTCGTCGTCGCCTCGCCCGTTGTGCGGGACGGTGACGTGATCGCCGTCGTCGTCATCGACTCGCCCACCGCGCAGATGCGTTCCGACACACTCCGCGGCTGGCTGGTGATCGTGGCGGGCGAGGTGGTCGCCATGCTGGTGGCCGTCGGTGCGGCGATCCGGCTCACCGGCTGGGTCCTGCTGCCGGTGCGGACGCTGGACGTGGCCGCCCACGACATCGCCAGCGGCCGGATGCGGTCTCGGGTGGCGGCCTCCGGGGGGCCTCCGGAACTCAGGCGGCTGGCCCGGTCGTTCAACGAGATGGCCGACAACGTCGAGGACGTGCTGGAGCAGCAGCGGGCCTTCGTCGCCGACGCCTCGCACCAGTTGCGCAACCCGCTGGCCGCCCTGCTGCTGCGGATCGAGCTGCTTGCGCTCGAACTTCCCGAGGGCAACGAGGAGATCGCCTCCGTGCGCACGGAGGGCAAACGGCTCGGCCAGGTTCTCGACGACCTGCTCGACCTGGCGCTGGCCGAGCATTCCGCCGTCGACCCGCAGCTGACGGACATCGGCGCCCTCACCGCCGAACGTGTCTCTTCCTGGCGGCCGGTGGCCGAGGAGAAGGGGGTGCGTCTCAGGGCCGACGGCGTCCCTGCCGTCACCGCCTGGACCGACCCCATCGCACTGTCCAGCGCGCTCGACGCCATCATCGACAACGCGCTCAAGTTCACCCCCGCCGACGAGGAGGTCCGGGTCACGGTCGCCTCGGGCCGCGAGTACGTCACGGTCGTCGTCGCGGACCGGGGCCCTGGCCTCAGCGAGCAGGAGCTGGAGCGGGTCGGAGACCGCTTCTGGCGCAGCTCCCAGCACCAGAACGTGCGGGGGTCCGGCCTCGGTCTCTCCATCTCGCAGGCGTTGCTGGCCGCGAGCCGCGGCTCCATCGCCTACGAGCGGCACGAACCGCACGGGCTGCGGGTGACGGTGTCGGTGCCGCGCAACGGGCCGCACGGGTGAGCCGGGGTGCGAGGTCTCAGGGCTTGACCGAGCGGTAGTAGCGTTTCGCCCCTTCGTGCAGCGGCAGCGGATCCGTGTAGATCGCGGTCCGCAGATCCACCAGCTGTGCGGCGTGCACCTCGCGCCCGATGCGGTCCCGGCTGTCGATCACGGTCCGGGTGAACGCCTCGGTCATCGCCGCATCCGTACGGTCCGTGGTCACCAGCACATTGGCGACGGCGACCGTGGGCACGGCCTGCCCCTGCTGCGCGTTTCGGTAGACGTCCGCGGGCATCACGGCCGAGCGGTAGTAGCGGGTGGAGCCGCCCGCCGCCTGGAGCTGCTTGATCAGCGGCTCCTCCAGCGGGACCAGCCGGATCGCGAACCGGCTCGAGAGATCGGCCACCGCGCTGGTCGGCAGCCCACCCGACCAGAAGAACGCATCGAGCCTGCCGTCCTCCAGCAGTTTCGGCATGGTGTCGATCCCCGCGGGAACCGCCGTCACGTCGTTGACGGGGTCCAGTCCGGCGGCCGTCATCAGCCGGTCGGCGACCAGCCGCACACCCGACCCCTGCTGTCCGACCGCCACCTTCTTGCCGCGCAGATCCGCGACCTTGCGGATGTTCGAGCCCCGGTCCACGACCAGCTGTATGTAGTCGTCGTACAGCCGGACACAGCCACGCAGCCGTTCCGCACCGGGCTTCCCGTCCCGCAGATAGGTGGCGACGGCGTCGGTGGTGGCGATGGTGAAATCGGCCTTTCCCGTCGCCACTCGTGCGATGTTCTGCTGAGAGCCCTCGCTCGTCTGCAGCTTTATCGACACATCCGGCAGGTCCTTGGCGAGTGCGCCCTCCAGCCGCTCCCCGTAGCGCTGGTAGACGCCGCTGCGGACACCGGTGCTGAAGGACAGGCTTCCGCCGGGTTCCGGGTCCCCCAGGGGGAGCAGCCACCACAGCAGCAGGCCGAGCACGACGGCGAGGGCGGCGCCCGCCCGCAGGGAGCGCCGCCGGCCGATTCGGGACAGTACTGCCGGGGGCATGGCCGCGATCCTGCCAGGTCGTTCCGGGCGATGGCCAGGGGCGCAGACCGATCTCCCGGCTGCCCCGACGGCCGTGAGGGCGGTCCTGGAGCCGCCCGCGGCGGGAGGCGTCCGGGCAGCGCCTACCCTTGACGCATGAGCAGCGGCAACCGGAGCGAAGCAGTGGACGTCAGAAAAAGCTACGAGGTGCGCACCTACGGGTGCCAGATGAACGTCCACGACTCCGAGCGGCTGTCGGGTCTGCTGGAGGACGCCGGCTATGTGAGGGCGCCCGAGGGCTCCGACGGGGACGCGGACGTCGTCGTCTTCAACACCTGCGCGGTGCGGGAGAACGCCGACAACAAGCTCTACGGCAACCTGGGCCGGCTCGCCCCGATGAAGACGAAGCGCCCCGGGATGCAGATCGCCGTCGGCGGCTGTCTCGCCCAGAAGGACCGCGACACCATCGTCGAGCGGGCCCCCTGGGTCGACGTCGTCTTCGGCACGCACAACATCGGCAAGCTGCCCGTGCTGCTGGAACGCGCCCGTATCCAGGAGGAGGCGCAGATCGAGATCGCCGAATCCCTGGAGGCGTTCCCCTCCACGCTCCCCACCCGCCGCGAGTCCGCGTACGCCGCCTGGGTCTCCATCTCCGTGGGCTGCAACAACACCTGCACCTTCTGCATCGTCCCGGCGCTGCGCGGCAAGGAGAAGGACCGCCGGACCGGCGACATCCTGGCCGAGATCGAGGCCCTGGTCGCCGAGGGCGTCTCCGAGATCACCCTGCTCGGCCAGAACGTCAACGCGTACGGCTCCGACATCGGCGACCGGGAGGCCTTCTCCAAGCTGCTGCGCGCCTGTGGGCGGATCGAGGGCCTGGAGCGGGTCCGCTTCACCTCGCCGCACCCGCGCGACTTCACCGACGACGTGATCGCCGCGATGGCCGAGACGCCGAACGTGATGCCGCAGCTGCACATGCCGATGCAGTCCGGCTCGGACACGGTCCTGAAGGCGATGCGCCGCTCGTACCGGCAGGAACGCTTCCTCGGCATCATCGAGAAGGTGCGCGCCGCGATGCCGGACGCCGCGATCTCCACCGACATCATCGTCGGCTTCCCCGGTGAGACCGAGGAGGACTTCGAGCAGACCATGCACGCGGTCCGCGAGGCCCGCTTCGCCAACGCCTTCACCTTCCAGTACTCCAAGCGCCCCGGGACCCCGGCCGCGGACATGGACGGGCAGATCCCCAAGGAGGTCGTCCAGGAGCGGTACATGCGGCTGTCCGTCCTCCAGGAGGAGATCTCCTGGTCGGAGAACAAGAAGCAGGTCGGCCGCACGCTGGACGTCATGGTCGCGGAGGGCGAGGGCCGCAAGGACGGCGCGACCCACCGGCTGTCCGGCCGCGCCCCCGACAACCGCCTGGTCCACTTCACCAAGCCGGATCAGGACGTACGGCCCGGCGATGTGGTGACCGTCGAGATCAGTTACGCCGCTCCGCACCACCTGCTCGCCGAGGGCGCACCCGTCGGGGTGCGGCGGACCCGCTCGGGGGACGCCTGGGAGAAGCGCAACGCCGCCGCGGCCGCCGAGCCCGCCGGTGTGATGCTCGGCCTCCCCGGGATCGGCGCGCCTGCACCGCTGCCCGCCGCATCGGCTCCGGGCTGCGGCTGCGACTGAGGGGCCGAGGGGCGTCCCAGGCGTAGCCAGTACGCTGCCCACCATGCTCGTAGCCGCCGCTGTCTGCCCCTGCCCGCCCCTGCTGGTCCCCGACGTCGCCGCCGGTGCCGCGCCCGAGCTCGACGCCGCGAGGACCGCGTGCACCGACGCTCTGGGCGTGCTGGCCGCCTCCAGGCCCGGTCTGCTGATCGTGATCGGCCCGGCGGACCTCGCGGGGCGCGGCCCACACCCCGAGGGCGCCACCGGCACCTTCAGGGAGTTCGGTGTCGATCTCGAAGTACGGCTCGGGCGGGATCTGGGCACGGTGGCCGAACGTCCGCTCCCGGCCTCGCTCGCGGTCGGCGCCTGGCTGCTGACGCGCACCGGGTGGGCGGACGCGCCGGTCGAGGCGCTGGGCGTGGGGGAGCCGCTGGAGACCGGCCGCTGCACGGACACCGGGCGGACGCTGGCTGCCAGGGCGGACCGCGTTGCACTGCTGGTGATGGGCGACGGCAGCGCCCGTCGCACCCTCAAGGCCCCGGGCTACCTCGACGAGCGCGCCGCGGGATTCGACGCTGCGGCCGCCCACGCGCTGGGCACGGCCGACACCACCGGGCTGATCGCACTGGACGAGGCACTGGCGTACGAACTGAAGGCCGCCGGCCGCGCGCCCTGGCAGGTGCTCGCGGGGGCGGCACAGGGCGCCGGGCTCGACGGCCGGCTGCTGTACGACGACGCGCCGTACGGCGTGGGCTACATGGTCGCCGCCTGGTCCTGAGCGGCTGCGCCCGCGAGGGCCGGGGCGGGGCACCGTGCGGACGCACAGCGGCCGCGGAGCGGCACCAGCGGTACCTCTCCGCGGCCGGCGGTTGTCCCCTGGGACCTGACAAGGCCCTGGCAGGACGACGTGCCCTGCCGGGGCCGGTCAGGAAGCGGTATCCCCGGCTGCCTGCCGGACCCGTGTCAGGAAGCGGGCGGAGGCGGCGTCGAGCCCGGGGCCGGCGGCGTACCGTCGCCGTCCTTGTGGGAGAGCCGCTCCACCGCGTCCTTGGCCTTCTGGGTGCCGGACACGATCTTGTCGCTGTACTTGCCCTTGGTCTTCTCGTCCACCGTCCGCGCGGCCTTGTCGAGCCCCTGGTCGATCTTGCCCCCGTGCTGCTGCGCGAGGTCGCTGACCTTTTCCTTCGCCGGGCTCAGCTTCGCCTTCAAATCGTCCATGAAGCCCATCGGACACCTTCTCTGCTGGGGGACTGCGGGCGGGTGTTCTCCCTGGCCCGGCTACCCGCCGTGCTGGTGCGCACTCTCCTGGCCGCGAGAGAGCGGCCACGGAGGACGAACGGCGGAACCATGAGAAAACGCCCATATTCAGTCTTCATTTTACTTGACGGGGCGTCCGGACGCCCCGTCGTCCCGGCCGTCACGTCGTCCATTCGGGAATGGGCACCCGGTTTGCGAGACTGGGGCAGTGAGAAGCTCAGCTCCCGCACCGCGGGTCATCGCCGTCGTCGGTCCCACCGCAGCCGGAAAGTCCGACCTGGGGGTGTTCCTCGCCCAACAGCTCGGGGGTGAAGTGGTCAATGCCGACTCCATGCAGCTCTACCGGGGGATGGATATCGGCACCGCGAAACTGACCCTCGCGGAGCGCGCTGCCGTCCCGCATCTGCTGCTGGACATCTGGGACGTGACCGAGGCCGCCAGTGTCGCCGAGTACCAGCGACTGGCCCGCGCGGAGATCGACCGGCTGCTCGCGGAGGGCCGCACCCCTGTTCTGGTGGGCGGCTCCGGTCTCTACGTGAAGGGCGCGATCGACGCCCTGGAGTTCCCCGGTACGGATCCCGGCGTCCGCGCCGCGCTGGAGGCGGAGCTGGCCGAGCGCGGTTCCGGCGCACTGCACGAGCGGCTCGCATCGGCCGACCCGGAGGCCGGCCGCGCGATCCTGCCGAGCAACGGGCGGCGCATCGTCCGTGCCCTCGAAGTCATCGAGATCACAGGCAAGCCCTTCACCGCCAACCTCCCCGGTAACGACGCGGTCTACGACACCGTCCAGATCGGTGTCGACGTGGCCCGTCCCGAACTCGACGAACGCATTGCCGGGCGGGTCGACCGGATGTGGGACGCGGGACTGGTCGACGAGGTACGCACCCTGGAGGCACGGGGGCTGCGCGAGGGCCGCACGGCCTCCCGGGCGCTCGGCTACCAGCAGGTGCTCGCCACGCTGGCCGGGGACTGTACCGAGGAGGAGGCGCGCAGCGAGACCGTGCGCGCCACCAAACGGTTCGCGCGCCGCCAGGACTCCTGGTTCCGCCGTGACCCGCGCGTCCAGTGGCTGAACGGCGCCGCGGAGCAGCGTGGAGAACTCCCGCGCCAGGCGCTGGCGTTGGTCGAACGAGCGGTCACAGCCTGATCGCATGACGGGAGAGCGGCGGCGTGGCGGAAACTGCCAGTCGTCACCGTCAGGGGGGCGGACCGGCGCCCCCGCAGCAGGCCACCACTGCTGTCGCCGTGGAGTCCGAGAAGACCTCAAGGCGTGGCGCATTCGCCCCCGCAAGACGCCCGCATGCCGGGGTCCGGTCGCGGGATATGGCGGTTCAGAGGCCACCAAAAAGGTAATGCGGGGCGATCAGGACAAGTGGTCGTTGGTCCAGATCCCCGATTCGATTCTGGCTGATCCGGGCAGGGCGCCCAACTCGATCACGAACTGGAGTGTGTATTTCCATGTGTTCCTGTCCATATCAGCGAAAATAGGCCAGTCGACTTCCTCGATGCTGGCCTGCATCACCGCGTCTGGGATTCCGGGCATCGCCTGCCTGATTTCAGGCACAATGGCCGGGTCGTCCGCATGCAGGTTCAGGTAGGCCGAGCCCTGCTCCACCGCTGCGATGAATTTCTTGACCGTCGAGGCGTGCTGGTCGGCGTAGGTCTTACGGGTCACCACTACCTGTCCGTAGCCGGCGTAGGAACCTGACCATTCATGCGCTGTCTGCGGGTTCGCTACGACGACGCCGTCCCCGGCAGCCTGGATTTGCAACGGGAGCGGCTCCGAGGTCACGAACCAGTCGATCCGGCCGCCGGCCAGCGCCGCCCTGTCCTCGGAGGGGCTGGCCAGGGACACCCATGAGACTTCGTCGAGGTCCACGGAGCGGTTCTTGAGGAACATCTCCGCCTCTGCCCTTGTGTTGGCCGAGCTGAATCCGCCGGCTGAGCCGATGAGAGCCTGGGCCACCTTCTCGGACGACGTCTTGGAAGTGAGTGCATGCTGCGCTGCGAACTTTTTGCTCACGACAAGACCGAGCGGGTTGCCGAGGCCGTCTGCACCGATCGCGACTTCTTTGTTTCCCTTTGCCACTGCTGAGAGGAAGTTGGTGGGGCTGGAGTTGAGGAACTGAAGCGAGCTGGACTCCAGGGACGGCGTTCCACTGGCTGCTGTCACATGGACGAATGTGACCTTCAGCCCCTGCTCCCGGAAGAAGCCGCGGGCTTCCGCCACCCGCAGGGGGGCGTCAAAGATATTGCCTGCGACGCCGACGGTGACTGTCTCCGCCTGACTGGAGGCGGGACTGCTCGACCCACCGCACGCTGCCAGCAGGACTGAACCGAGCGCGATGGTGGCTGCGACCACCGTCCTCCTGGGGGCGAGCGACACCGGCTTGCTGTGGGCGGAGGCTAACGTGGCCCGTCCGAGGCGGTGCTCCATGATTCTCCTGTCATCAAGTCTTATGGGTGGGGATCGGCCTACGGGTGCCAAGGAAGCCCGGCGACTCATGAACGGGTCCGCCACTCCCCAGTCGATGCGGTCCGTCGGCACGCAGGCGTTGCGTCCTCCTTGGCCCGGCTACGGGAGGAGACTCCAGCCGTATGCCGGCGCGGTCGGCGGGCCCGCCGACCGTGGGGGGAAGAGTGTGCAGGTTGGGCACGTGAAACGGCTACCCCTTCGCGTCCCTCCGGCCTCCGGCGACATCGCGAGGCACCCCTGCGGGGAGTGCGGCTCCGCCGATGTCCTCCGAGCCGCGGCCCTTGCCCGTATTCGACGGGCTCGCGCCAAGAGTGGAGAACGGCGGCGCAACGGCAGGCAGGCGTCTGTCGGCAGGACAGGGCGTTCGTCTACCGCGTCGGCACGGCCGTTCTCCATAAGGTGTCAGCTGTCCATACGCGCGAGCTGATTGTCCGACGAGTGGTGCGTGGGAATGTAACAGCAGCACCGGCGCGCATCAAGAGTCCTGGAGAAGGGTTCACGTTGTGCTTGGTCGGCCTGTTCGGGCCTGGCCTGGCAGATACTCCCGGGCGGTCGCCTCAATGGCCTCTGGTGGGGGAGTGTGTCCTCCTCGGCAGAGGAGGTGGCGGTCAAGCATCAGGGCTTCGGGGCGAGCATTTCTTGTCCGACGATCCAAGTTACACATCAGTCAAAGTGGGGCGATTTGCCCGCGACGGCGCCATGAGGCCGTCACTCGCCCTCGGTGTCGCACTCACCGGGCCTGGGCGGCTCTTGAGGCGGGCGGGGCCGGGTGGCCCGCTCCGGGTCGGCAGGCGCTCCGTTTTCGTCGACCGGGTGGTGTCTTCGGGCTCGCACCGCCCCCACCTCGTGCGCCGGCGCATGGTGTGACCGAGTCGTAGTGCCCCGTCGGTGACGAGACTTTGTCGGACAGTTCTTCAGCGGGTATCCCGGGATTCCTGAGTTTTAAAGCTTCTTCCTGCGCACATCTTGTAGGGCCTGGGTCGTGGTGTTAGCTTCCCCTTATCGGTTGTCAGACAATCTGGCGGGCGCCAGGGTTGCCGACGGCTGATCAGCAGGAGACTCACGTCGGCCTGGATGCTCGTTCGCGTGCAGCAGGCGACCACCTTCACAAGCACCGCCATCCACGAACGCCGCCATAGGCGCGAGCGCACGGCCCCGCTTCAACTCTTGCGAGGACGAGGCCGAGGAGACAGATATGTCGACCACACAGCGCAACTCCCATTCGGAGGCTCTCCGTCTGGACCACGTCACTCTGGAGTTCCCCGGGACTCACCGGCCGGCGATCGAGGACGTGTCGTTCAGTGTCGATCGCGGCAAGGTCGTGGCCGTGATCGGGCCCAGCGGGTGCGGCAAGAGCACCATCCTGAACCTGGCCGCCGGGCTGCTCACTCCCACGCAGGGGCAGGTCCACTACGCCGGCGAACCGGTCACAGGCGTCAACTCCGATGCGGCGTACGTGACTCAGCAGTCCCACCTGCTGCCCTGGCTGAGTGTCCGGGCCAACATCGGCCTGGCGCTGAAGTTCCGCAAGGTCCCCAAGGAGGAGCGCGAGGAGCGCGTCGCCCAGTGGGTGGAGCTCGTCGGTCTGACGGGCTTCGAGAACCACTTCCCCCGGGAGCTGTCGGGCGGTATGCAGAAGCGCTGCGCGATAGCGCGGGCGCTGATCTACAACCCGTCCATCGTGCTGATGGACGAGCCGTTCGGGCCGCTCGACGCCATCACCCGGCTCGAACTCCAACAGGAACTGCTCAACATCTGGCGGGAGCAGAACGGGACACTGATCTTCGTCACGCACGACCTCAACGAGGCCATCTACCTGGCCGACGAAGTCGTCGTGATGTCCAAGGGCCCCGGCACGATCCGCCGTGTCATCAAGGTTCCCTTCGAGCGTCCGCGCCAGATCGGGTCGCTTGTCGAGTCGCCCGAGTTCTCGGAGCTCTACAACGACCTCTGGGGTCTGTTCGCCGCGGAGCGCAAGACCGCCGCGTAACACGCCAAGTCCCGCAGCCGGATCCGGCGGCCCGCACGGGCCCCGGTCCGATGTCCGGAGCTCCGCGTCCCAAGCCACCATGCCGGTCGCACCGTCACGCCCCCTTGTCCGTCTGACGTCGCGCCTGCCGCCCAGTGAGGTACACAGCTTTGATATCGATCACGGAAGAGATCCTCGTTCCGAGTCCGCCCGAACGTGTCTGGGAGGTCATCTCCGACCCCTCCGCCGTCGTGTCCTGCATCGGTGGCGCCGAGCTCGGCCCGTCGCACGACGACGGATCCTTCGACGGCGCCCTGGCCATCAGGTTCGGCGGTCTCCGGGTCAAGTTCGCCGCCAGGGTCTCCCTGGATCTGGACGAGACTGCACGTGAGGGACGTCTTACGGCCCGCGGTGCAGACGGGCAGGGCGCCACCCGCTTCAGCGCCGGCGCCACCTTCCGGGTCGTCGAGGGGGAGACCCCGGGCACGTCACGGGTCTTCTGTGACGGCGAGATCAAACTCAACGGCAAGCTGGCCAAGTTGATCGAGTCGGGCGCGGGGATGGTCGTCTCCCGGATGACGAAGGAGTTCACCGACCAACTGGTCCAGAAGTGCGCCGCAGCTCCTGCCGAGCCGCTCGCTGCCACGCCGGTGGAACCTGTCGCAACCGCATCCGACGGGGCACAGACCTCTCAGCCCCGGCCGCCGGCCGGCCTGTTCGCGCGCTTGCGGGCGTGGTGGGCAGGCCGACGGTCCGGGCGTGCGGGGCAGACGACGCAGCGTCCCGAGGAAAGTTCCGCTGAGGCACTCGACCAGGGAGGTCGGCGATGACAACGTCCAGGCTCAACAAGGTGATCGGCGCCCTGGACGCGGGGCAGCACGTCTTCGCGACCTTCTCCGCGGCCGATCCGGCGTCGGCGGTCGAGCTGAGCAACTCGGAGTACGACGCCGTGGTGTTCGAGATGGAGCACAAGCCCTGGGACATCAACGCGCTCAAGGACAGCTTCCAGTACCTGCTGAGCAGGCGAAGGGTTTTTGAGGCGGACAGCCTGGCGCCGGACGTCACCCCTCTCGTGCGTATCCCTGCCAATGGTGCGGAGAAGGCGCAGTGGCACGCCAAACAGGCCCTGGATCTCGGTGCGTTCGGCATCATCTGGCCACACATCTCCACGGTGGACGAGGCCCGTAACGCCGTCGCCGCCTGCCGCTACCCGCGGCTGCCCGACGCTCCCCGCTACCAGCCGCCCGGTCTGCGCGGGGACGGCCCGCACGCGGCGACCCGCTACTGGGGCATCCCGAACACCGAGTACTACGCCCGGGCCGACGTGTGGCCGCTGGCTCCGGACGGGGAGATCCTGGTGGGCCTCATGATCGAGGACCAGCTCGGGATCACGAACCTGCCGGACATCCTCGACCAGGTGCCGGGTATCGGGCTGGTCCTGATCGGCGAGGGCGACATGAGCCAGGAGCTGGGCTTCCCCCGTCAGTACGAGCACCCGCGCGTCCTGGAGTGCAAGCGGCAGATCCTCGACATCTGCAACGAACGCGGAGTCGCCGTGGGCCACCCGCACGTCACCGCCGGCAACGTGAAGCAGGTGCTCGACGACGGCTACCGGTTCCTGATGTCGGCGCCGGTGCGTACCTACCCCGGCCTGCACAGGGCCCGGGAACTGACCGGCCGTGTCTGACGGGGGCCTTCCCCCACGGCCACCCGCCACGCGAGACCGCACCGCAAGTTTTCGGAGTAACTCATGATCATCGACAGTCACGGCCACTTCACCACGGCGCCCCCGGCGCTGGGGAAGTGGCGTGAGAAGCAGATCAAGGCGTTCGATGAGTCCGGAGCCCGGGTCTCGCCGGACGAGCTTGACATCGGCGACGACGAGATCCGCGCCGCCATCGAGAACGGGCAGCTGAAGCTGCAGACCGAGCGTGGCACCGACCTTACGGTCTTCTCGCCGGGCGCGGGCAAGATGGCACACCACTACGGCGACGAGCGGACCAGCCTCGACTGGTCCCGGGTCAGCAACGACCTGATCGCCCGGGTCTGCGGCCTCTTCCCCGAGCGGTTCGTGGGCGTGTGCCAGCTCCCGCAGTCCCCGGGCGATGCGCTGCCCGCCTCCGTACGCAACTCCGTCGACGAACTGGAGCGCTGCGTCGAGGAGCTGGACTTCATCGGCTGTCTGCTCAACCCGGACCCCTCGGACGGGTACTACCAGGCACCGCCGTTGACGGACCGGGTCTACTACCCGCTCTACGAGAAGATGACCGAGCTCGACGTCCCCGCGATGATCCACGTCGCGATGTCGAGGAACCCGGCGATGCAGGGCACCTGCGCCCACTACCTCGCCGGCGACACCGCGGCGTTCATGCAGCTGTGCGAGTCCGACCTGTTCAAGGACTTCCCGACGCTGAAGCTGATCCTGCCGCACGGCGGCGGAGCCGTCCCGTACCACTGGGGCCGCTATCGCGGAATGATGCAGGACCGCGGCCGGCCGCCGCTGGAGGAGTCGGTCCTGCGCAACGTCTATTTCGACACCTGCGTGTACCACAAGCGCGGCATGGAACTGCTGCTCGACATCATTCCCGCCGAGAACGTCCTGTTCGCCTCGGAGATGATCGGCGCCGTCCGCAGCGTGGACCCGGAGACCGGGCGTCGGTTTGACGACACCAAGTACACCCTCGACTCCATCGACACCCTGAGCGACACCGACCGGCAGGCGGTCTACGGAGACAACGCGCTCCGGGTCTTCTCACGGCTCGACGGCGTCCTGAAAGCGCGGGCGACGGCCGCGGCGAACGTGAAGGAGTCCCAGAAGTGAAGGTCTACGAGGCACTCGCCGAGGCGTTCGTCAAGGAAGGCACCAGCGACGTCTTCGGCATGATGGGCGACGCCAACATGCACTGGATGGCCGCGCTCGCCGACCGCGGAGTGCGGTTGTACGAGGTGCGGCACGAGGGCTCAGGCCTCGGCATGGCGGACGGCTGGGCCCGTGGCGCGGGGCAGCCGGGCGTGGTCACGACGACCAGCGGCCCCGGCGTCTCGCAGCTGGCCACCTCGATGCTCTGCGCGAGCCGGGCAGGAACCCCGCTGGTCGCCTTCTGCGGGGAGACCCCGCTGGGCGACGAGGGCGCCACCCAGTACCTCGACCAGCGGCGCTTCGCCGCCGCGATCGAGTGCGAGTTCATCCAGGTGACCCGGCCCGAGAACGCCCAGGAGGCCGTGCGAGACGCCTTCTACCTGGCACGGACCAAGTCCAGGCCGGTCATGATCAGCGCGCCGTTCGACGTCCAGGTCGCCGACATGGACGACTACGACGAGAACTACGTACCCTCCACCGCCCTGATCGGGAAGTCCCGGCTGCTGCCCGATCCGGCCGGGATCCAGGCCGCCTGCGACCTGATCCAGGACGCCAAGCGGGTGGTGATCATCGCGGGGCGGGGCGCCCGCAGGGCGGACTCCGGCGAGGAGATCCTCGCGCTCCAGGAGCAGACCGGCGGCCTGCTGGCCACCACCCTCCAGGCGAAGAACTGGCTGTGCGACCGCACCGGCTTCCACGTCGGCCTGTCGGGTCTGTTCGGCGACAAGCTGTCGATGGAACTGCTCCAGGAGGCCGACTGCGTGATCGCGGTGGGCGCCAGCCTGAACCACTACACGATCGAGAGCGGCTACCTCTACCCGGAAGCCACGTACATCCAGATCGACACCGCCCCGCACCTGGTGATGGGCAACGGCAAGAGGGCGGACTGCTACCTCCAGGCCGATGCGGTCACCGCCCTCGGCGAGCTGACCCGGGTGCTTCAGGAACGCTCGGTCCGGCTGGAGGGCTACCACACCGACCAGGTCAGGCAGCACCTGACCGGCCGGCTCCAGCAGCCGGAGTACGTGCAGGAGCCCGGGCGGCTCGATCCGCGCGAGGCCATCTGGATCCTCGACCACGAACTCCCGGGCGAGATGGGGCTGGTGCTCGGCAGCGGACATCAGACCGACTTCGGCACCATGCTGTTCCAGCGCTCCCGTGACGTGCTCTCCAACTACGGCATGTTCGGCGCCATCGGCCAGGCCCCGCTGATCGCCATGGGCCAGATGGTCGCGAAGGGCAACAGGCCCGGCTTCGTGGTGGAGGGCGATGCGAGCTTCATCATGCACCTGTCCGAGTTCGAGACGGCGTGCCGGTACGACATCCCGCTGCTGGTCGTCGTCATGAACGACCAGGGCCTCGGCGCCGAGTACCACAAGGCGAAGGCGAAGGGCCTCGACCCGGAGCTGGCGACCATCTCCACCCCCGAACTGGGCGCGGTCGCCCAGTCACTCGGCGGCGGAGGGGCCACGGTCCGCACCGCGCAGGAGCTGACCGAGGCACTGGCCGAGTATGTGCGGGCCCCCCGGCCCACCGTGATCGACGTCCGCATCACCCGCGAGGTGCTGAGTACCCCGTACCGCCGCATCCAGTACGGCGAGGACGTGTGAGTGCCGTGAGCGAGACGCACCCCACGGCCCCACTGACCGTACTGCTGGGCAACTACCCCCACACACGGCCGCTGAAGGACGGGACCATCCCCGTGGACGGGGTGGGCTGCCAGTACCTGGAGTCCTCCCCGCTGCCCCCGGCCTTCGCCCGGATGGTCCGTGAACTGGCCTACGACATCTGCGAAATGCCGATGGCCACCTACCTCCAGGCCCGGGACGCCGGGGTCCCGGTGACGCTGCTGCCGGCGGTGCTGGTGGGAAGCACCCACCACCGCTCCCTGACCCGGCTTCCGCAGGACCCCGAAATCACCCCCGGAGACCTCGTCGGCCGACGCGTGGGCGTCCGCGCCTACGGCCAGACCACTGGATTGTGGGTGCGCGGCTGGCTGCAGGAGGAGTACGGGGTCACATCCTCCGACGTCACCTGGGTGACCACCGAGGACGTCCACGTCGCCCAGTACACCAACCCTCCCTACGTGGAGCGGTCGGGGGCCGAGCGGGTCGTGGACCTGCTGCGCTCCCGCGATGTGTCCGCGGCCGTGCTCGGCCCGAAGGCAATCGGCGGGCAGGGCGCGGGACTGGTCCCGCTCGTGGCGGACGCCGAGAGCGCCGGGTCGGCGTGGGCCGAACGGCACGGGACAGTCCCCGCGAACCACCTGCTGGTCGTCCGCGACGACGTCCTGCGCACCCGTCCGGACTCCGTGCTCAATTTCTACCGAACCCTGAAGAAGGCGATCGTGGCCACCGCCGGCGAGCGCGACGACTCACCCGCGGGGCGCGCGGTCACGGCCGGATGGAGCGCATCCCTGATCGCCTGCCTGGAGATCGCCGGACGCTACGCCCTGGAACAGGAACTCATCAGAACGCCGGTCGATGTCGAGGCGATCGAGGAGAAGACGGCCTTCCTCGACAAGTGAGCAGGCGATCAAAAGAGGAGGTGTGCCGCCGGGCGGCACACCGTGAGGAAACACCGAGAGGAGGAGCAGTGATGGGAGAACCAGTAGGGCTGCGCAAGCGGGGCAACCCGCCCACGCGCAAGCCGGAGACCTGGACGCCCGACCTGCTCGAAAAGATCGCCTGGCGAGTGAAGGCGGCCGAAGAACCCTTCCGGGGTGTGGCCACGTCGGACGGGATGGAGCCTGGGCTGTTCCCGCTGCGCGACACCGGCGCGGACGTCAGCAAGGTGTACCTGGCGGCCGAGGACTACCTGGCAGGCCTGACGGCGGAGGAACTGGCCGAAGGCCGCTTCCCGATGGACGACGTGAGCTGGCGCCACTGGAACAACGGCGCCCGGTACTTCCTGCGCCACGGCATCCTGCTGGAGGACTTCGACGACGCGGGACGCGAGCGGGCCCTGGCCGTCATCCGGGCCAGCCTCAGCGTGGACGGCTACCGCCAGATGGTCGACCTGATGCGTCTCAACCTCACCATCGGCGAGCTGAGCGACAACACCGACGGGCTCAACGAGTGGCTGTACTGGTTCTCCCTCTACGGAGAGCCGGAGAACGGCGGCCCCTGGGGCTGGCAGCTCGACGGACACCACGTCAACATCAACTGCGTCTTCGTCGGGGACCAGATGGTCCTCACCCCCACCTTCCTGGGCGCCGAGCCGGTGGTCGCCGGATCCGGAAAGTACGCCGGGACCGTGGCCTTCCGGGGCGAGGAAGCACTGGGACACGAGCTGTTCACCCGGCTCGACGGACGGCAGCGGGAGCGGGCCGTCATCGCGGACACCATGCCCGATGAACTCCTCGTCGGAGCGTTCCGGGACAACTGGGAACTCGACTACCAGGGACTGCGGCTCGCCGAGATGTCCTGCGGCCAACGGGAGACCGCCCTCCAGCTACTCGGTCTGTACGTGAACCGGGCCGACGACCATCACGCCCGGGTGCGCATGAAGGAAGTACTGGCCCACGAGGGCGACACCCGATTCGGCTGGGCCGGGGACCCCGACGGCACTTTCTACTACCGCTTCCACAGCCCGGTGATCCTCGTCGAGTTCGAGCACATGGCCGGCGTGCTCTTCGACAACGACTACCCCTCGCGCCGTCACATCCACACCATCGTGCGCACCCCCAACGGCAACGACTTCGGTGTCGACCTGCTGCGTCAGCACCACGAGCGGCACCACAAGCCGCGGACGGCGCGTCCCGGCCGGCAGACCTGAAGCGTTCCCCCGTTCCTGCAAGAAAGAGGAGAAGAAGATGAAGTTGGTGCTCGGCCGTGATGATCTCGCGGCAGCCGCGCTGTCCGCGGCTCGCGCCGCGGGTTCGGAGCCGGAACGGGTCGACATCAAGCCGGTGCACAAGGCCTCCCGAGGCTTTGTGAACGAGTCGGACGTCGACCTGTGCGAACTGGCGATCGTGACCGTTCTGCAGGCCCTGGCCTACGGCAAGCCGGTCCTGCTGCTGCCCGTCACGACCCTCGGACGCCACCAGCACCAGACTTTGGTGACCCTCGGCAGGCTGTCGGCCGCCGACGTGGAGGGACACAGCGTCGGAGTCCGCGCCTGGAGCCAGACCACCGGTGTGTGGACGCGCGGATTCCTCACCGAGCAGTACGGCATCGACCTGCGCAAGGCCAACTGGACGACGTACGAGGGCCATCACGTCCAGGGCGCCGAGGACCCGTCCTGGGTGCAGCGGGCGCCGCAGGGTGCCAAGCTGCCGGCGGACTTCCTGGAGGGCCGGGTCGACTTCGGGATCATGGGCAACGAACTGCCCGCCGACGACCGCATCCGCACCGCCTTCGACAGCGCCCACGAGGTCGCCGAACAGTGGTCGAAGGACCAGGGGTTCATCCCGGTCAACCACGTGGTCGGCGTGTCCGAAGCAGCCGCCGCGGAGCACTCCGCCGCCATCCTCGCCGCGTACGACGCGATGCGCTCAGTACTCACCGCCAAGGAGAGGGGCGGGCCCGTCGCCCTGCATCCCGTGGGCTTCGAAGGACTGCGCGCGGCGTTCACCAAGGCGGCCGCCTATGCGCTGGAGCAGGACGTGATTCCACGGGCGGTGGACTACGACGAGCTCGTCGAGCGGTCCTGTGCGGCACTCGGCGTTTCACCCGCACGCCTCGGCGGCTGAACGCCGCAGCACCGGCTGTCGGACCCAATCAGAAACAGTGAAGGACAGGGCATGGACAAGCTCACGGTAGTTCTCGGAGACTTCCCGCACGCGCAGCCGCTACTGGACGGTGAGACCGAAACAGACGGGTTCCTGGTCGATCCTGTCCAGGTCAAGCCGGTCATCGGCGCCTACCGGCGCATGATCCGGGACCTCGAGTTCGACGTGTGCGAACTGGCGCCGGTCTCCTACCTGATGGCACGCCAGGAAGGCATCCCGCTGACCGCGGTGCCGGTGTTCCTCAACAGGCGCTTCCACCACGGCGACGTACAGTGCGCCACCCACTCCGGCATCCGCGTGCCGAAGGATCTGGAAGGACGCCGGGTCGGGGTCCGCGCCTACTCGGTGAGCACGGGCGTGTGGGTACGCGGCGTGCTGCGCGACCAGTACGGCGTGGACATCGACAAGATCACCTGGGTGGTGGACGACGACGACCACATCGAAGGCCGGGCCCCCGCCAACGTCGAGCGCGTCAGCGACGGCCGGTCGCTGGGCGATCTGCTGCGCGCCGGAGAGATCGACGCCGCACTGACCGGAAACGCGGGAACGGGACGGGCGGGCGCACCCAAGGCCGGCTGGACGGCGGCGGCCGAACCCGAGACCGCCGGTGACGACGGTCCCTACCCGCTGTTCGCCGAAGCCGGCACGCTCGCCGTGGACCACTACCTGCGCACCGGCGTCTACCCGCTGCACTCACTGATCTCCGTGCGCACCGAGCTCGTGGAGCGCGACCCCGGCCTGCCGACCAAGCTCTATGCCGCCTTCGTGGAGAGCAAGCGGCGCCACCTTGCCGCGCAGCCCCAGTGGTCGGCAGTGCCCCGGCTGGCCCGTCAGGGACGCGCGATCGGCGGCGACCCCGTCCCCTACGGCATCGAGGCCAACAAGCCCAGCCTGAACGCGATGGTGCGGTTCGCCAAGGATCAGGGCCTGCTCGACGCGGACTTCTCCTCCGACCCGCGTTCGCTGTTCGCCCCGGGTGACTACCCGGACGCCTGAGCCGGCCCGCACAGATCACACCGAAGACCGAAGTCAAGGGAGTACCACGTGGACGTCGTCGACGCACACTGTCACATCATCTCCGAGGACCTGACCGCCTACCCCAAGGCCCCGATCGGGGGCAAGCAGTCCGAATGGGCCGCGACTCGGCCGGTGACCGCAGAAGGCATGGTCAGCCGCATGGACGAGACCGGCACAGGCCAGGCCGTCCTGGTCCAGGCCACCACGAACTACGGCTACGACAACTCCTACGTCCTGGACAGCAGCCGGCGCTGGCCGGAGCGTTTCGTCGCAGTCGGCACCGTCGACCCGCTGCGCCCGGATGCCGCCGCGAATCTCAAGGCCGCGGTCGGCGAAGGGGGCCTGGCCGGTGTCAGGCTGTTCACCAGTGGCAGCACCGTGCCTACACAGGGCGAGTGGTTCGTTGCCCCGGAAACATTTCCTTTCTGGGAGCAGGCTCAGGAACTGGACCTGCCGGTCTGCCTTCAGATGCGCCTGGGCCCGGCCACCGCGCAGCTGGTGGAGCTGCTGGAGCGGTTCCCGGGTGTGAAGGTGCTCCTCGACCACATCGGTTACCCCGACATCGCTTCCTCGCCCGCCCGTGCCGGCGCCGAGGTCGCGGAACTCGCGGCCCACCCCGGCCTGCACCTCAAGCTCACCCACCGCAACCTCGAGCGGCTGCAGGACGCCGGAGAGCGAGCCGGAGAGTTCCTCGGACCGGTTCTCGACACGTTCGGTGCCGAGCGGATCGCGTGGGGCTCGAACTGCCCCGCAGCCGAGCAGTCGCTGCCAGAACTGCTCACCCTCGCCCAGGAGGTCCTCGTCGCACTGCCGGAGCAGGTCCAGCAGGAGATCTTCGCGGGCACGGCCCGGCGCCTGTACCCGTCCCTCGGTGAGCACGGAAGCTGACCTGCCATGTCGTCGGCTAGTGTTCCGGCCTCAGTTCTCACTCTTACGCACAAAGAAGGTGGCCGCGGTGGACAGCGAGAGCATCGGTGCCGTACCCGGAGCGAAAGCCTCGGGCACCCGCTACAGCCAAGCCTACGAGGGGCTGCGCTCCTTGCTGTTGTCGGGGAGTATCGAGCCCGGCACGCGGCTCACCGAGGCGGACCTCACACGGATGTTCGACGTGTCACGGAGCACGATGCGCACCGCGCTCGCGCGGCTGACACAGGAGGGCTACGTCACCGGCGAGGTCAATCGCGGGGTGCGCACCAGGAGCTTCTCCGCCGAGGAAGCAGCGGACATTCTGGAGGCCCGCGAGATTCTGGAGTCGGCACTGGCCGGCAAAGCGGCGGAACGGGCTACAGCCGACGAGGTGGCAGAGCTGCGCAGCACCCTCCAGGCGATGGAGGAGTCGCAGTCACGCGGGGATCAGGACGCCTACTCGCGCGGCAACCGCAGCTTCCACCAGCAGGTCAAACTGGCAGCGCATCAGACGACCCTGGCCCGCGCCTACGACACGCTGCTCTATCCCCTGGTGATGCGCCAGTACCGCAACCTCTCTGTTCAGCACCCGCGATCCGGGTCGCTGGAGGAGCACCAGACCATTCTGCTCGCCATCGTTACGCGCAATCCCGATGCGGCTGTCGCGGCGATGCGCCATCACGTCGGCTCCGCCCGCAGGGCGTTGCTGCTGGACAAGTCCCCGATGCCACCGGTCACCTGACCGTACACGGGGGCGGAAAGTACCCCATGCCCTACACGGTTGACACCGAAGCGGGGCCCGTCGAGGGCATACCGTGCCGGGACCGCGCCGTCACTGTATTCCGAGGCATCCCGTATGCCGCCCCGCCGGTCGGAGACCAGCGGTGGCGGCCGCCCCGGCCGCCTCTGCGCTGGGAAGGCGTCCGGCGTGCCGACCGGTTCGGATCCATGTGCCCGCAGGCGCCGACCGACGCGGCCGCGACCGGTGTCGACGTGCCGATGAGCGAGGACTGCCTGAGCCTGAACATCTGGACGGGCGCACCCGCCACCGAGGAGCTCCGCCCTGTCCTCGTGTGGATCTACGGAGGTGGGTTCCGCGAGGGCACGGGAGCCCACCCCCGCTACAACGGCGAAAACCTTGCGCGCAACGGCCTCGTCGTGCTCACCTTCAACTACCGCCTCGGCGCCTTCGGCTTCCTCGCCACACCGGACCTGAGCGAGGAGTCCGAGCACGGCACCTCCGGCAACTACGGTCTCCTCGACTGCGTCGCTGCCTTGCGCTGGGTGCGCGACAACATCACACACTTCGGCGGCGACCCCGCCCGCGTCACCATCGCCGGCCAGTCCGCAGGAGCGGGCATGGTCAACTTCCTGGCCATGTCTCCGCTTGCCAAGGGCCTGTTCCACCGTGCGATCGCCCAGAGTCACTCCCGTTACGCACGCGATCCCGAACTTCGCTATATGTCGACGTCCTACCGTCTGCAGCCGGACGCAGAAGGCGCCGGCGACCGCTACACAAGAGCACACGGTGCACACACGGCCCGCGACCTGCGGAGCCTGCACTGGCGGAAGCTGATCGACGGGCACCACCCGCTCGACACGGCCGTCGACACCGGAGGCCCGGCAGGACCACCGCTGTTCCGTCCCGTCGTGGACGGATGGGCACTGCCGGCCGGCTACGACGAGACGTACGCCAAAGGCCTGCAGAACGACGTCGACTACCTCACCGGAAACAACCTCGACGAGAGCGGCGCGGTCCCGGAAACCCTGGTCGCCGCCGTGCGCGCCGGCCGGCAGAAGGCCAGGCCGGGTTCCCCGCCGGTCAACGTGACCCTCGAACAACACGTCACCTCGGCCCATCGGAAGTTCGGGCCATCCGCCGAGGAGTTCCTGCGGCTTTATCCGGCCGGCACGGACGACGAAGCGGCGCGGGCGAGCAGCCTCGCAGCTCGCGACAACTCCCGGGTCTCGACTTCTCTGTGGGGCTCGGACTGGGCACGCCACGCCACCGGCACGGTGCGCTCCTACTTCTGGACCCACCGCGCCCCGTCACCGGATGCCGGACCGAGGCGGGCCGGCCACGGCTCGGAGATCGACTACGTCTTCCACAACCCCACCGGCGGCACCGGTGCGTGGAACGAGGAAGACCACGAGATAGCCCGAACGCTGGCCGGGTACTGGACCAACTTCGTCGCCACGGGCGACCCCAACGGAAGCGGCCTGCCTCACTGGCCCGTCTTCTCACCGGACTCCGCCACCGTCATGGAGATCGGCGCGCACTTCCGCACGATCCCCGTCTCCGATCCAGTACGCAGCGACTTCTGGATCCGATTCTTCGCCACCCAGCAAGCCTGGTGAACAAAGGAGTTCCCATGAGCCACCGCACCAACCGCTCGTCCCTCGCACTGGCCATCTCCGTGATCTCCGGCGCTGCGCTCCTGACCGCCTGCGGCAACGACGGCTCGTCGTCGGTCGGCTCGGACGGCAAGACGACCGTCTCGGTCGGCGTCAGCGGCAACGTCTTCGACCTGTCCATCCGCCTGGCGGACGAGGCCGGCTACTTCGACAAGCAGAACATCAAGATCAAGTACGTGACGCTGACCGCCGCCACGGGCACCTCGGCCCTCCAGTCGAATTCGGTGCAGTTCCTCAACTCCAGCCCGACCAGTTTCCTCGCCGGCCTCAGCAAGGGCCTGCCGGAGCTGTCGGTCGCCACGAACGGCGGAGGGAACCCGCTCGGAATCGTCGTCAGCACCGCGTTCGCCAAGAAGCACAGCCTGACCGCGAGCAGCCCGGCGGGCGAGGTGGCCAAGGCGCTGGCCGACTCGACGGCCGGCGCCAGCTCCGCGAACACCAAGGCCGAAGCGGGAATCTTCCTCAAGGCGCACGGTGTCGACCCGGCCAAGCTGAAGTGGGTGTCGCTGCCCAGCCCGGCCGCCGACAAGGCCGCACTCACCAAGGGCGAGGTCGACTGGTTCATCACCTCGGAGCCGATCCCGCTCCAGGTCCAGCACGAAGGTGACGGCATCGTGGTGGCCAACCCCAAGAAGGTTCCCGAGTGGGGCGCCGGGCAGGCCGGATACGGCCAGGTCGTGGTCGCGAAGAAGGACTATGCGAAGAGCAATTCCACCCTGGTCAAGGGATTCGCCACAGCCGTACAGGAGGCGACCACCTACCTCGACACCCACGCCTCCAACGACAAGGCCGTCATGGCCGCGGCGCGGGAGAGCCTGCCGGGCACGCCCGACGACGTGCTGAGCGCAGCCGTGTCGGAGGTGGACTGGCCCAAGACCGCAAAGATGGATGCCGCGGGATGGAAGAAGACCGTCGCTTTCGTGAAGGACGGCATAGGCGCGGTGCCGGACGCGAGCGTCTCGTCCGACGACTGGACCAACACGTACCTGCCGTGAGACGGCCGAACCCAAACGGAAGGGAGAAGACCATGGCAACCGTCACCGGCAAAGCCGTGACCGAGCCCGAGCCCGAAACGCCGGCAAGGCCGGTCAAGAAGGCAGGCGCCGGCTGGCAGAGCACGGGCTCTGTCATCGCGCTGCGCATCCTGGTGATCGTGGCCGCCCTCGTCCTGTGGCAGCTGATGAGCGGTCCTGTCGTACCCGAGTACGCGGTCAGCAAGCCCACCGAGGTGTACGACGCACTCACGGACATGCTCGGCTCCGCCGCCGGGTGGAACGACATCAGGGTGACTACCGTGGAGGTGCTGGCCGGTTTCGGTCTCGGCGTCGCCGCAGGGACGGTCATGGGCCTCGTACTGGGCTCCTTCCCGCTCCTGGGGCGCGTCCTCGAACCACTCGTCGCGGCCGTCAACGGCATCCCGAAGATCGCACTCGCCCCCCTGTTCCTGCTGTTCTTCGGTATCGGCCCCTGGTCGAAGATCACCATTGCCATGACCGGTGTCGCCTTCGTGGTCTTCTACAACATCTATCTCGGCCTGCGGATGCGCGAACGCGAACTCGTCGAGGTCGTCCAGGTGATGGGCGGGCACAGGCACCATGTCCTGGGCTACGTGACGATTCCGACGCTCGCCGCGCCGTTCTTCGCCGCCCTCAAGACCGGCGGGCCCCTGGCCATCCTCGGCGTCATCGGTGGCGAGTTCATCGCCTCCTCCGAGGGCGTCGGCCATGAACTGTTCACCGCCGCCCAGAACCTCGACGCGGCCTCCGAATTCGCCGGCCTCATCGTCCTCGTCGTGCTGACCCTGTCTCTCAACGGGGTGCTCAGCGGCCTCGACACCTACGCTCTCAAGCGCCTCGGCCTCGCGGCCCGCCGCCGGCCCCAGACGAAGCGCTGAACCGCACCCTCACCGACATGTGAAAGGACAGTTCCCCCGATGAACGAACCTCCGCACGTCTCAGCCGGCGCCATCCGGGGCGAGGAGACGTCGCCCGCCCGAAGACCCTCCCGCAGGGCGGTTCTGGCCGCCGTCGCGGCGTCGACCGCAGCCGCCGTGCCACTGCTCTCCAGCACATCAGCCGCTGCCTCACCGGAACGGCACCACAGCCAGGATCTGCTCTACATCGGCACCTGGGGGCAGAACCAGGTACACGCCGTACGGTTCGACTCCGTCCGCGGGACCATGAACCCTCTAGGGGTCGTGGCGGACGTCAGCTCGAACTGGGTGGCGGTACACCCGACCCGCCCGGTTCTCTACGCAGCGGGCGGCGAGCCGGGCGGATTCATCCGCACCTTCCGTATCGACGACGCCTCGGGAGCTCTACGGAAGACCGGCGAGATCGAGACGGAGGCCGTCCCCGGCGGCAGCGGCGGAC
Source organism: Streptomyces sp. NPDC058221 (assembly GCF_042882365.1). Lineage (NCBI taxonomy): Bacteria > Bacillati > Actinomycetota > Actinomycetes > Kitasatosporales > Streptomycetaceae > Streptomyces > Streptomyces sp. NPDC058221. The sequence goes on from NZ_JBHVWF010000021.1 coordinate 28,577, forward strand.
TGTCGTACATCGGGCTCAGCACGGACTCGGACACCCTCCTGGTCGCCGACTTCGCCACCGGCTCCGCAGCGACTGTGCCCATCCGCTCCGACGGCCGGCTGGGTACCGTGGCCTCCAGCGTGCAGGACACCGGCTCGGGGCCCAACCCTCGCCAGGCCGGTCCGCACACGCACCACGTGGTCATCGACCCGAGCCGCAGGTTCGCTCTGGTCGCGGACTTCGGCGCCGACCGGGTATTCGTCCGGGGCTACGACCGGGACACACACCGGCTGTCACCCGGCGACGGCTCCTACGCGACGGCACCGGGATCGGGCCCGCGACGCCTTGCCTTCCACCCGAACGGGCGGACGGTGTATCTGCTGAACGAGCTGACGGCGGACATCGAGGTCCTGCGGTGGGACGCCCACACCGGTGCACTGTCTCCTCGCCGGCTCCTGACGACGAACGCCCCGGGCCACTCCGGCACCACCAGCGCCGCCGAACTGGCAGTCAGCAGCGATGGCCGCCACGTCTACACCTCCAACCGCGGCGACAACGCCCTGGTCGTCTTCTCGGTCGACCCGAGGACCGGACTGCTCACCGAGGCCCAGCGCCTGCCGTGCGGAGGTGTCACACCGTGGAGCTTCTCACTGCACCCCGGGGGACGGTGGCTGTTCGTTGCGAACGAAGCGAGCGGAACGGTCAACCTCTTCCGGGTGGACCCCCGGTCCGGGCAGCTCACGGACACCGCGACCTCTGTCGACATCCCCAATCCCGACTGCATCAGTGTCCGCACGGCGCGCCACTGAGGGGATCACCTGCCTCCGAGCACGTCACGGATGCCGCCAGGCCTCACCGGCCCCGGCGGCATCCGTGACGTTCATGACCCTCCACCACCGTGCCGACGCGGGCCGCGGCGGATCAATGAGCACGGGCCGTGCGGCGGACGGACCGGGACATGGCGAGCATGGTGATCCCAACGGCTGCCGCGGCCAGCCCGCCGACCAGGAGCACGCTACGGGGCCCGCTCACCGCCCCGGCCGCCCCGACGGTGGGCGCGCCGACGACGGTGCCGCCCATCCAGCCGATCGTCCAGATGGACACCACCCGCCCCCGCATCTGCGGTGCGGCCCCGACTTGCATGAGCGTCTTGGCCGACGAGTTGAACGTGATCGACCCTGCGCCGACGAGCAGCAGGGCAGCCAGCGCCAGCGGCAGGTTCGGAGCCAGGGCGGCGGCACAGATCAGAACTCCCCAGAACACCGCCGACACCGACAGGGACTGCGTGGTGACCTGAGGACGTCGCACCGCCATGAACCCGCCCAGGATCGCCCTCTCCCTCGGTGTATCTCGAACGCCCGACTCCGTGAACCAAGAGTTCAACGAGCCCTCGCCAGGCCGGGCATGGAGGTGTGGGAGCCCGGTTCTGGGTGTGAAGTTCGAACCCCGCGAAGTAGAGTTGTTGGACAATCAAGGGCCCGCCTCAATGTGTCAGGTGCCTCGAGTGCCCAGTTTGCGCTGGATCTCTTGTGGTTGGATTTCCTCGGTGTTACGTTCACGCCCAACTTGTTCGACAATCCATGCGGCGGGCGCATGCGACCTACGAACTGAGCGGCGCATGCGACCTACGAACTGAGCGGCGCCTGGGACCCAAGCTGAGTCGCAGCTGGCATGGCCATCCCGCAGAGCCGGCGACTACGTCGTGCGCGGTGATCCATCCGTGCGGTCGCGCGTCCCCCAAAAAACGAAAGGACCCGGACAGCTATGTCACCTGACATGAAGCGTCGAGCGTTTCTCGCGGCCGGTGCGGCCGTCGCCGGAGTCGCACTCCTCCCCAATCCCTTCGCTGTGGCGGCGGCCTCCTCCGGCAAGAAGGGGGTGATGCTGATGAACCGGATCGGTCCGTCCGGCTCCACCCTGTGCATAGCGAACGCCGACGGTTCGAACGAGCGTGAGCTGCTGCAGAGCGCAGCATTCGATCACCACGCTGCCTTCTCCGCCGACGGCGCATCGGTGTTCTTCACATCCGAACGCACCGGCGACGGGAACTCTTGTCTCTACCGGGCCAAGACCGACGGATCGGGCGTCCAGCCGCTGGTGGTGAGCTCGGCCATGAATGACTGGGCCGTTCCGTCACCGGACGGCAAGAAGGTGGCCTACGTATCCACCAGCGGGGACCACAAGACACACATCTGGCTGCTCGACCTGAGCACGAACAAGCGGACCAACCTGACCGGGACGACCGCCCTCGCCGGCGACCCCGCAAGCCCCGACGGCCACTTCCGTCCGTCCTGGTCGCCCGACAGCCAGTGGATCGCCTTCTCCAGTGACCGCAACACCACGTGGCGCGGCCACGACAACGGCACCGGCTGGGAGCACACGCAGGAGCTGAGCGTCTACGTCATCCGGCCCGACGGCACCGGCTTCCGGCAGGTCGCGACCCGGGACGGATACTGCCTCGGCTCGCCGAAGTGGTCGCCCGACGGCTCCCGGATCGTCTTCTACGAGATCACCGTCGAGGGAACCTGGGGTGCGCATCGCCCCGAGGCCATCGGGACCGTGGAATCCCAGATCGTTTCGGTGGACGTCGCGACCGGCGCACGCGTCGAGCACACCTCCGGTCCCAACCTGAAGGTCGCGCCGCAGTACGTGAGCGCGACCGAGATCGGCTACCTCGTCAAGGGCGGAGCCGACGAAGGGCTGGCCTACGCCGGCGGTTCGCGGCCGTCCGTCAAGCGGGCACTGCGCTCTCCGGTCTGGTCGCCGGACGGGGCGTCGGTGATCTACGAGAAGCTCGATCACACGACACGCACCCTCGACGAGCCGCTGTACAGCTGGGACCCGGACTGGGACTACCGCTTCTGCGACGTCTTCCCCGCGCTGTCCAAGGACGGGCGTCTCGCGATCACCAGCAAGCAGCTCGGCAACTCCTCGATCGTCACCATGCGCCCGGACGGGTCGGACCAGAAGGTCGTCTTCGACACTGCCACCTCGGGCCTCGACCCCGTCCTCGTCGAGCACGGCCTGGGCGGCGCGTTCCGGCCCACCTGGTCGCACGACGGCACATGGATCGCGTTCGGTCTGGGCGGCTGGTTCCAGTCACGCGCGACAACCACTGCCGTACTGGTCCGGGTGTCCAGCGACGGATCCTCGCACCAGGTGCTCACGGACGGCTCGACCAACGCCGGCTTCCCGAGCTACTCGCAGGACGGCAACAAGATTGTCTACCGCGTGTGGGGCGAGGAGAAGGGTCTGCGCATCCTTGACCTCAAGACCGGGGCGACAACCGTCCTGACCACGGAGTCGGACAACCTGCCCGACTGGTCCTGGGACGGCAAGCTCATCCTCTTCACCCGGAAGACTGGACCCACGAACTTCGACGTATGCACCATCAAGCCGGACGGAAGCGGCCTGAAGATCCTCACGAGCAGCGGTGCGAACGACGGTCACGCGGTCTGGAACTACGACGGCCGCATTCTGTACAACAGCGGCATGTGCGGCTTCCGCGAGGAAGCCGCACTCTACGACGACACCTTCCAGCCCTACGGCCAGATCTTCAGCATGAAGGCGGACGGCACCGACAACAAGATGCTGACCGACAGCCAGTGGGAGGACTCGATGCCGCTCTACCTCACGCAGGATGTCCTCTCCAGATAGCGGGAAGGCGGGGCCGGCGTACGTGCCCCGGACCCGACCGTTGCCCGTCCCGCATCTGACGACTGGGCAGCGGCGACCGAATCGCTCGGCCCCGGCGTCGAAGGAGACGGTCGTGGCCCCAACGAGGGGAAGCCGGACTCCTCGGCCTGCTCGCTCCGGGTGTCGCGGAAGCCGATCGTGCAGCGCGGGCAGCTTGAGGGTCGCCGGCACCCGCAGGGCTCGAAGAAGCTCCCCATACCCCGCGCAAGCTTGTTCGACATGCTTCAGATGGCCCTTCTTCGGGCCGGTCGCGACCGCTCAATCCGGCGCTGACCTGGGGCTATTGCTGACCTCTCGCTGACTCGCCGACCAGCAGCAGGCGTCTGACCTGCATAACCCTGAAGCGGGGCTGTAACAGCCTGATCACGTGATGGCATCGGGAAGCCCTGCCCGTCAGTTCGGCGACCTGGGGCGTGCCATCATCGAGCATCGATCGACCAGTGGAGTCCGAGTTGGGAGGGCGCGTGGCGATGGAGGCCGGCCCTCGCGACACAGAGCAGGACGCACCGGACGCGCAGCACGAGGCAGGAAGCTTGAGCCCCGACGGGCCCGACGACCTCGAGGTGACCCCCGAGGTCGAGGTGGAGCTGCGCCCTGCGCGCCGCCTGCGCATCTGGCAGCTTGCGCCGATTGTCACACTCGCCGCGATGGGATCGCTGATGTTCGCCTTCCCGCTCGCCTTCGAGTTCGGCGACGGCGGTGCGGTCGTCGCCATGCTGGGACTGTTGATCAGCTGCTGCGCCGCGGGCTGGGGCATGATGGCTGCCCGCCGCGTGGGACACACCTGGCCCGGTCTGCCGTCCAGGGGCTCGGGGGAGCGCCCCGACTGGCGTGTGATCGTGCTGTACGTCGCGGTCTGCGCGGCCCTGGTAGCGCTGGCCGTGTGGCGCGTGGCACGGCTGCGTACCTGACGCCCGGACCGGCTCCCGCACTCCTGCGGCAGGCCGCCTGTCCGATCGGTGCGGGCGGGCCGAGTCGCGACGCTGTCGGTGTCCCCTCGTACAGTTGTCCTGTGACCATCTCGCAGATCGCTTTCCTCAAGGGCCACGGCACCGAGAACGACTTCGTGATCGTTCCGGACCCGGACAACGTCGTCGACCTGCCCGCGTCCGTCGTCGCCCGGCTCTGCGACCGCCGGGCGGGCATCGGTGGCGACGGGGTGCTGCACGTCGTGCGGTCCGCCGCACACCCCGAGGCCCGAACGATGGCCGACGAGGCCGAGTGGTTCATGGACTACCGCAACGCGGACGGTTCGATCGCCGAGATGTGCGGCAACGGCGTACGGGTCTTCGCCCACTACCTCCAGCGCTCCGGCGCCATCGAGGAGGGCGACGTCGCAGTCGCCACCCGCGGCGGAGTGAAGAAGGTGCATCTCGCCAAGAACGGCGACATCACCGTCTCCATGGGCCGGGCGCAGTTGCCCGCCGACGGTGTCACCGTCACCGTCGGCGAGCGCAGCTGGGCGGCCGGCAACGTGAACATGGGCAATCCGCACGCCGTCGCCTTCGTCGACGACCTGGCCCACGCCGGTGATCTGTTCTCCGAGCCGTCCTTCGGTCCGGCAGCGGTCTACCCCGACGGGGTCAACATCGAATTCGTCGTGGACCGCGGACCGCGCCATGTCGCGATGCGTGTCCATGAGCGAGGCTCGGGCGAGACCCGGTCCTGCGGCACCGGTGCCTGTGCCGTGGCCGTCGCGGCGGCCCGCCGGGACGCGGTGGACCCCGCGCGGACGGGCGCCCCGGTCACGTACACCGTCGATCTTCCGGGCGGCACGCTGGTGATCACCGAGCACCCGGACGGCGAGATCGAGATGACCGGCCCGGCCGTGATCGTCGCCGAGGGCACGATCGATCCGGCTTGGCTCGAAGACACGCCCTGGGGCCGGGCATCGCGGACCCGACCGTGATCGGCGAGACGTCCCTGGGGCGTGCCCCGCGGATCAGGGGCGGACACGCCCTGGAGCTTCGCTCGAATGGGTGATCCGTTTCACGCTGGGCGAGAGGCGGACCCCGCCACGTGGTGGGGTCGGTAGCATCAAGCACCGGCCCGGAGGCGCGACCGCACCTCCCCACCGCCGGTCGACGTTGCCGGAGGTGCCCCATGAGCGCAGAGGCCACCAACCCAGGTGCTCCCATCCGCAGGCGGGGCCGTCCCCGGATCGATCTCCGCAGGCTGGGGCGGGTCGCCCTGCTCGGCCCGGTCTCCCGGGACCGGCTGCCCGATGCCATCGGACATGTCGCCGAGGCCCACCGGGCCCACCACCCGGACGCCGACCTGTCCGTTCTGCGCCGGGCCTACGTCCTCGCGGAGACCTCGCACCGCGGCCAGATGCGCAAGAGCGGCGAGCCGTACATCACGCACCCGCTCGCGGTCACCCTGATCCTCGCCGAACTCGGCGCCGAGACCACGACCCTGACCGCGTCCCTGCTCCATGACACGGTCGAGGACACCGAAGTCACACTCGACGAGGTGGGGGAGCAGTTCGGCGACGAGGTCCGCTACCTGGTCGACGGCGTCACGAAACTGGAGAAGGTCGACTACGGCGCCGCCGCCGAGCCCGAGACCTTCCGCAAGATGCTCGTGGCCACCGGGGACGACGTCCGGGTGATGTCGATCAAGCTCGCCGACCGGCTGCACAACATGCGCACGCTGGGCGTGATGCGCCCCGAGAAGCAGGCCAGGATCGCGAAGGTCACCCGGGACGTGCTGATCCCGCTGGCGGAACGGCTCGGTGTGCAGGCGCTCAAGACCGAGCTGGAGGATCTCGTCTTCGCGATCCTCCACCCCGAGGAGTACGCACACACCCGCGCCGTGATCTCCGCCGCCACAGCCGCGGCGGACCCGCTCACCGCTATCGCCGGGAACGTCGCCGCGGTACTCAGGGAGGCCGGTATCGCCGCCGAAGTCCTCGTCAGGCCACGGCACTTCGTCTCCGTGCACCGGGTCAGCGTCAAACGCGGCGAACTGCGCGGCACCGACTTCGGGCGGCTGCTGGTGCTCGTCGGCGACGACGCCGACTGCTACGCCGTCCTCGGTGAACTCCACACCTGCTTCACCCCGGTGATCTCCGAGTTCAAGGACTTCATCGCGGCCCCCAAGTTCAACCTGTACCAGTCCCTGCACACCGCGGTGGTGGGCCCGGAGGGCGAGGTCGCCGAAGTCCTCATCCGTACGCACCGGATGCACAACGTCGCCGAGGCGGGCGTCATCGCGCTCGGCAACCCGTACGCCGCGGACAGCGTCGCGCAGAGCGCCGAGCCGGCGGACGGCGAACGCGCGGACCCGACCCGGCCCGGCTGGCTGTCCCGGCTCCTCCAGTGGCAGCAGTCCGCGACCGACCCCGACACCTTCTGGACCACACTCCGCGCCGATCTCGCCCAGGACCGCGAGATCACCGTCTTCCGCACGGACGGCGGCACGCTCGGTCTGCCCGCGGGCGCCAGCTGCGTGGACGCCGCCTACGCGCAGTACGGGGACGCGGCGCACACCTGTATCGGGGCCCGGGTGAACGGTCGGCTGGCCACACTCAGCACGGTGCTCGGCGACGGCGACACCGTGCAGCTGCTCCTTGCCGAGGACGCCGCTTCGGGGCCGTCGCCCGACTGGCTCGACCACGCCCGGACGCCCACCGCCCGCATCGCCATCACCGGCTGGCTCGACGCCCATCCGCAGGCTGCCGAGGCCGCCCACGGCAGCAGGCCAGCGGCCCGCGGCCCCGGCCCGCAGCCCGACCAGCCCGCCCAGACCGCGCAGCCCGGATCTGCGGGGACGACGGCCGGCCGCACCGCGAGCGCCCTGGTCGAGCGGGCGGACGCCACCGTGCGGCTCGCCGGCTGCTGCACCCCCGTACCGCCCGACGACGTCACCGGATTCACCGTGCGCGGCGGCACCGTCACCGTGCACCGACTGGAGTGTCCCGCGGCGGTCCGCATGGAGGCCGTCGGCCGGGTACCGGTCGCGGTGAGCTGGGGCGACGCCTCCGAATGCCGGGTGACGCTGGTCGCCGAGTCCTTCGGACGCCCCCGGCTGCTGGCCGATCTCACCGAGGCGATCGCCGGGGCGGACGCGGCGATCATCTCCGCCACCGTCGAACCGCCGAGCGAACAGCGCGTACGGCACACATACACCCTGCAACTCCCCGATGCCGCAGGGCTGCCCTCGCTGATGCGCGCGATGCGGGATGTGCCAGGGGTGTACGACGTGAGCCGCGCCCAGCATCCGGCCCCCGCTCTCTGACCCGGCGGCCTCCCGGGCCGCCGGTGTCGTCCGCCGCCGCGGATCTCGTTCGAGTGGCACGGCGCGCGCCGTCCCGGTACGGCGGGGCGGCGCTGGTAGCCGTAGTCCATGCCGTTCCTCTCCCGCCGCCTGCGGGCCGCTCTGCTGGCCACCGCATCGGCCACCCTTGTCGCCGCCACCCTGCCCGCACCGGTGCCGCTCGGCATCGGCGACCCGCTCTTCCCTCATCTGGGCAATCCCGGATACGACGTACTCGCCTACGACATCGGCCTCGACTACCGCGGCAGCAACAGCGAACCGCTGGAAGCCGTCACCACGATCGACGCGCGGACGACCGGGCCACTGGACCGGATCAACCTCGACTTCACCCGGGGCACCGTGCACTCCGTCTCCGTCAACGGCCTGCGCGCCGACTTCGCGGTCGAGGACGAGGACCTGATCGTCGAGACCCCCGGCCGGCTCCCGGCCGGCGTGCCGCTGCGGATCACCGTCCGGCACACCAGCGATCCCCAGGGGGAGCGGGACAGCGGCGGCTGGGTGCAGACGGCCGACGGCCTGGCCATGGCCAACCAGGCCGACGCCGGCCACCGGGTCTTCCCGAGCAACGACCACCCGGCCGACAAGGCGTACTTCACCTTCCGGGTCACCGCCCCCGAGGACAAGACGGTGGTGGCCAACGGGGTGCGCACCGGACGTACCCGGCACGGCGAACGCACCACCTGGACCTACCGAACCGAACACCCGATGGCCACCGAACTGGCCCAGGTCAGCATCGGCACATCCACGGTCGTCCGGCGGACCGGACCGCACGGACTGCCCGTCCGTGACGTCGTGCCGGCCGCCGACCGGAAGCGGCTGGAACCCTGGCTGAAGAAGACGCCCGGTCAGCTGGAGTGGATGGAGAAGCAGGTCGGCCGCTACCCCTTCGAGAACTACGGCGTGCTGATCGCCGACACGGAGACCGGATTCGAGCTGGAGACCCAGACGCTGTCGCTCTTCGAACGCCGCCTGTTCACCGACGGCGGCTTCCCCGAGTGGTACGTCGACTCGGTCATGGTGCACGAGATGGCACACCAGTGGTTCGGCGACAGCGTTTCGCCGCGTACCTGGTCCGATCTCTGGCTCAACGAGGGACACGCCAGCTGGTACGAGGCGCGCTACGCGGCCGAGCACGGCGACAGGCCGCTCGAAAGCCGGATGCGCGACGCCTACGCCAGGTCGGACGGGTGGCGGGCCGAGGGCGGTCCGCCCGCGCGACCCGACGCACCCGCACCCGGCGAGAAGATCAGCCTGTTCCGGCCGGTGGTCTACGACGGCAGCGCACTGGTCCTCTACGCGCTCCGCCAGGAGATCGGACACACCGCCTTCGACCGGCTGGAGCGGCTCTGGGTACGCAAGCACCGCGACTCCAACGCCGCCACGGCGGACTTCATCACGCTGGCGTCCCTGGTCGCGGGACGCGACCTGACCACGTTCTTCGACGGCTGGTTGTACGGGACGACCACGCCGCCGATGCCGGGCCACCCGGACTGGCACAGCACCGCACCGGCAGGTGGTAAACCCGCGTGACGGGCCGGGCGGGCCATGCCACTATCGACAGGTCGCCACGGAGGCCGGGCCGGAGCACTTCCCCTGAGGGAATCATCCGGGGAGGTCACACGTTGTGACTGTTGCAGACCACTTCTATCGACGTAAGGATCCAATGACCTCCTCTTCTTCCCTTCCCCAGGACGCGCAGGATGCGCAGAGCGCCACGGAGAACGTCACCGAGAGCCTCACCGAGCCCCTTCGGGCCGACGCCCTGATGGAAGAGGACGTCGCCTGGAGCCACGAGATCGACGGAGAGCGGGACGGCGAGCAGCTCGACCGCTCCGAGCGCGCCGCACTGCGGCGGGTGGCAGGACTCTCCACCGAGCTCGAGGACGTTACCGAGGTCGAATACCGACAGCTGCGCCTGGAGCGTGTGGTGCTGGTCGGTGTCTGGACCTCGGGGACCGTGCACGACGCGGAGATCTCACTCGCCGAGCTGGCGGCCCTCGCCGAGACGGCCGGGGCCCAGGTGCTGGACGCCGTGTTCCAGCGCCGGGACAAGCCGGACCCGGCCACCTACATCGGTTCCGGCAAGGCCCTGGAGCTGCGCGACATCGTCCTCGAGACCGGGGCCGACACCGTCGTCTGCGACGGTGAGCTCAGCCCCGGCCAGCTGATCCACCTGGAGGATGTCGTCAAGGTCAAGGTGGTCGACAGGACCGCCCTCATCCTCGACATCTTCGCCCAGCACGCCAAGTCCCGTGAGGGCAAGGCGCAGGTCTCGCTGGCACAGATGCAGTACATGCTGCCGCGACTGCGCGGCTGGGGTCAGTCGCTCTCCCGTCAGATGGGCGGCGGCGGTTCCAGCGGCGGGGGCGGCATGGCGACCCGTGGTCCCGGTGAGACCAAGATCGAGACGGACCGGCGACGGATCCGCGAGAAGATGGCGAAGATGCGCCGGGAGATCGCGGAGATGAAGACCGGCCGCGAGATCAAGCGCCAGGAGCGCAAGCGCAACAAGGTGCCTTCGGTCGCCATCGCCGGCTACACCAACGCCGGCAAGTCCTCGCTCCTCAACCGGCTGACCGGCGCGGGTGTACTGGTGGAGAACTCACTGTTCGCCACCCTCGACCCGACCGTGCGCCGGGCCGAGACGCCCAGCGGCCGGATCTACACCCTGGCCGACACCGTCGGGTTCGTGCGGCATCTGCCGCACCACCTCGTCGAGGCGTTCCGCTCCACCATGGAGGAGGTCGGTGAATCCGACCTGATCCTGCACGTGGTGGACGGCTCGCACCCGGTGCCGGAGGAGCAGCTGGCCGCCGTGCGTGAGGTGATCCGCGAGGTGGGTGCGGTGGACGTACCCGAGATCGTGGTGATCAACAAGGCGGACGCGGCTGATCCGCTGGTGCTCCAGCGGCTGATGCGCATCGAGAAGCACGCCATCGCGGTGTCGGCGCGGACCGGCGCCGGTATCGACGAGCTGCTGGCGCTCATCGACAGCGAACTGCCGCGCCCCTCGGTCGACATCGAGGCGCTCGTGCCCTACACCCAGGGCGGCCTGGTCTCCCGGGTGCACGCCGAGGGCGAGGTGATCTCCGAGGAGCACCTGCCGGAGGGCACCCTGCTCAAGGCACTGGTGCACGAGGAACTCGCTTCGGAGCTCTCCACGTTCGTGCCCGCGGTGCACTGACCGCGGCGCAGCACCGCACAGGCCGACGGCCCGCCCCCGTACAGGGAGCGGGCCGTCGGTCTTTCGCCGTGCGCGGCCGTCACTGACCGCCGAACTTGTCGCTCATCATCGTGAAGATCTGCTCGGCGCCCTTGCCCAGGTGGGGCCCGGCCAGCCAGCCAGAGGTGACCGGGCCGATGGAGGTGTTGGAGACCAGCGCCAGCTTGCCGTCGTCACCCTCGCTGAACCAGCCGCCGCCGGAGGAACCGCCGGTCATGGTGCAGCCGATGCGGTACATCGTGGGTGTACTGGGGCTGATGGAGAGCCGGCCCGGGCGGTCGACGCACTTGTGCATGATCAGGCCGTCGTACGGCGGTGCGGCCGGGTAGCCCCAGGCGCCCATCGAGCTGATCTGTGTGGCTTCGGGGGCGTCGAAAATGACCGTCAGGGCGTTGCCCACGGTCTCCTCGAGGGACTTCGTGCCCTTCTCAGGCTTCACGTGCAGCACCGAGTAGTCGTACGGGGCACCCTCGCCACCGGTGGGGCCGCCGTTGGTCAGCCACTCGCCGGACGTGGTGGCCCAGTCGGCCCAGTAGGCGCCGTACGGGGCGACCTCCTGCGGCTGCGCGTTCTGCAGCGCCGCGGCGTCCTTGCCCTGGTCGTTGTACGCGGGCACGAAGACGATGTTGCGGTACCAGCCGCCCTTGGAGCCGGCGTGGACGCAGTGGCCGGCGGTCCACACCAGGTTGGACTTGCCAGGGTTCTTCGGGTCCTTGACGACGGTGCCCGAGCAGACCATGTGGCCCTCCGGGGAGTCGAAGAAGACCTTGCCGACCGGGGCCGCGTAGTTGTGGTACGGCGTCTTCTCGGGTTCGGCCTTGACCGGCTTGGGCTCGGGGTCGCTGACGCCCTGGCCGCCGGAGAGGTCCCCGGCGGACATGGTCTTGGCCGGGTCCTTGGCCGACTTCATCCGGTCCGGCTTCCACAACCCGTCGATGACCGGGTTCACGAAGTCCTTGGCCTCACGCAGCCACTTGTCCTTGTCCCAGTTCTTCCACTCGCCGCTCTTCCACTTCTCCGGGTCGACACCGTGCTTCTTCAACGTGTCGGCGAGACCGGCGGACAGGCCGCCGTCGGCGCCACTGCCACTGGCGGATTCGCCGGCGGCGGGCTTGTCGGCCGACTGGTCCTCGCTCGGACCGCAGGCAGTGGCTGTCAGCGCCAGCGCGGCGACGAGGCCGGTGGCGGCGAGCAGCGGACGTATGGATCGCATGGAAAAGATTCCCCCTGAAATCTCAAAAATGGCATGAGCGTGTCACGCAAAACGCCGGTCGGACCGGCTGCTGGTGGTGTTGCGGGACCACCCTATGACGGCCGGAACCGAGGTTTCTGCCATCGGCCGTCGCACGGGTGGCGGGCGAGGGGCAACGGTCCGGGCGCGGACCGTTGCCTGGCCCGGGACGACGGGAGCCCGGGCAGGGCCCGGGCTCCGGCGGATCCCCGCCCCGCCGAAGACCCCTGACCGGCCGTCACCCGTGCCAGGACGGGTGACGGCCCGACCTCACTGCCCCGCGTACTTCTGGCTGACCGAGTCGTAGACGCCCTTGGCCACCTTGCCGAGGCGCGGTCCGGCCAGCCAGCCGGCCGTCACCGGGCCGATGGAGGTGTTCGAGACCAGTGCGGGCTTGCCGTCCTGGCCCGCCGCGACCCAGCCGCCGCCGGAGGAACCGCCGGTCATGCTGCAGCCGATGCGGTACATCGTCGGGTCGCTCCTGGTGAGCGAGAGCCGGCCCGGCTTGTCCTTGCACTGGAAGAGCTTCTGGCCGTCGTACGGCGGAGCCGCCGGGAAGCCGGTCGCCGTCATGCCGGCGATCTTGGGCACGGCCGGGGCGTTGAACTCGACCGGCAGTGCCGAACCGACCGTCTCCTCCAGGGACTTGCCGTTCGAGCCCTTCTCCGGAGTCACGTGCAGCACCGCGAAGTCGTACGGAGCGCCCAGGCCGCCGACCGAGGACCCCTGGTCGATCCACTGCTCGGAGGTCTGCGCCCACGCGCCCCACCACACGCCGTACGGGGCGACCTTCTCCTTGGGCGGGTTGTTCCGGAGCTCATCGGTCGACAGACCGGCGTTGTTGTACGAGGGCACGAAGGCGATGTTGCGGTACCAGCCGCCCTTCTTGCCCGCGTGGACGCAGTGACCGGCGGTCCACACCATGTTGGACTTGCCGGGGTGGGCCGGGTCCTTCACCACGGTCGCCGAACAGACCATCGAGCCCTCGGGGCCGTCGAAGAACAGCTTCCCGGACTCGGCGGCGTTGTCGTGGTACGGAGTCTGCACGCCCGCGGCCCGTACCGGCGCGGGGGTCGGGTCGGTCACGCCCTCGTCGCCCGAGATGTCGTTGTCGACGGGCTTCTCGGGCGACTTGTCGGCGTCGCGCATCCGGTCCGGGTCCCAGAGGCCCGCGATGACGGGATTGATGAAGTCCTTGGCCTCACGCAGCCACTTGTCCTTGTCCCAGTTCTTCCAGTCGCCGTTCTTCCACTGGCCGAGGTCGATCCCGTGCTCCTTGAGCCGGTCCTTCAGATCGTCCGGAACGGTGATCTTGTTGTCCGACGTCTGGCCCGCGGAGCTGCTGCTCGGCTCGGAGCTCGCATCGTCGTCGCTCGGTCCGCAGGCGGTCGCGGTGAGTGCGAGGACGGCGGCGACCGCCGCGGTGGCGAGCACGGGGGAGGAGCGACGGGCGCTCCCCCCACGGCGTGCGGTGGCTGCTGGTCGAGTGAGACGCATCTGGTGATCCCCCTGGGACTTCGTAACTCAACGCTTCTGTACTGCACTTCTGCACGGAACGCCGGACTGCCGTACGGCACACCGGCCGGTTCTCCGGTGGTGTTCCGGGACTGCGCCGGAGGTGCCGCGGCCGCCGGGAGGCTGTCCCGGAGGCTCGGCGCGGTCCCCCACTATGCCGGTGCCGGTGTGGACGGTCTGCGGCAGGGGCATGGTTCCGGTCCGCGAGGATCTTCAGATTTACCCGTGATCCCCTGTGTCCGGCGTCGTTGGTACGTACGGGGGACACAGGCACAGCGTTCACCTCCGCAGTCCGTCGCTGCGGAATCGTGCTGACGTGCAACGCAACTGTTACAGCGGGAGGACCAAAAGCCGTGGCCGTGACCGAACCAGCTCCGGCGGCACCGCCCGCGGCGTACGAGGGCATCCTGCGCCGCCAGTCGATGCGGGAATCGGCCGCCCGCACCTATGCCCGGTCCCTGCCGATCGTGCCGGTCCGGGCGAGGGGACTGACGATCGAGGGAGCGGACGGGCGGCGCTATCTCGACTGCCTGTCCGGCGCCGGGACTCTGGCCCTGGGACACAACCACCCGGTCGTCCTGGAGGCGATCAAGAAGGTCCTCGATTCGGGCGCGCCTCTTCATGTGCTCGACCTCGCCACCCCGGTCAAGGACGCCTTCACCACGGAGCTCTTCTCCACACTGCCGCGTGAGTTCGCGGACAACGCGCGGATCCAGTTCTGCGGGCCGGCCGGCACCGACGCGGTCGAGGCGGCCTTCAAACTGGTCCGCGCCGCCACCGGACGCAGCGGCCTGCTCGCCTTCACCGGTGCCTATCACGGCATGACGGCGGGCGCTCTCGCAGCATCGGGAGGCGCCGAGGACGTACGCGTGACCCGCCTCCCCTTCCCGCAGGACTACCGCTGCCCCTTCGGTATCGGCGGGGAGCGCGGCGCGCGGATCTCCGCGCGGTGGACCGAGAGCGTGCTGGACGACCCCAAGAGCGGGACGCCCACGCCCGCCGGAATGATCCTCGAACCGGTGCAGGGGGAGGGCGGGGTCAACCCCGCCCCCGACGGCTGGATGCGCCGGATGCGGGAGATCACGGCGTCCCGGTCGATCCCGCTGATCGCCGACGAGGTCCAGACCGGAGTCGGTCGCACCGGTGCCTTCTGGGCAGTCGGACACAGCGGCGTCGTGCCCGACGTGATGGTGCTCTCCAAGGCCATCGGCGGTTCCCTCCCGCTCGCTGTGATCGTCTACCGCTCCGAACTGGACACCTGGCAGCCCGGCGCCCACGCAGGCACCTTCCGCGGCAACCAGCTGGCGATGGCCGCGGGCACGGCGACCCTCGCCCATGTCCGGGAGAACCGGCTCGCCGAGCGGGCCGGGGTCCTCGGCGACCGGATGATGGCGAGCCTGCGGGCGCTCGCCAAGGACCACCCCTGCATCGGTGACGTCCGAGGCCGGGGCCTGATGATCGGCGTGGAACTCGTCGACCCCGAGTCGGCCCCGGTGGACGGAGGGAGCGAGGCGCCGCCCGACCCCGCCCTCGCCGTCACCGTCCAGCAGGAGTGCCTGCGCCGAGGCCTGATCGTTGAACTCGGCGGCCGGCACTCCACGGTCGTACGCCTGCTACCACCCCTCACGCTCACCGACGAACAGGCAACAGCGGTCGTCGACCGCCTTGCCGATGCCATGGCAGCCGCGGAGCGCTCACCGCACCGACGGACCGCGACCGGGTCGATCCGCTGACCCCGGACACCATCACAGGAAAGACCGCCGTGAACCCCACCCCCGCGCCCGAGGCCGACGGCCCTCCCTCCAGCCACCACCGAGGAGAGGCCGGAACACCCGGCCACCTCGCGGTCGAGCCGTCGACCGTGCCGCGCCAGAAGGAGATGCCGCACGGTCTCTGGCATGTCTCCAGGGCCGTGTCCGCCGCCCCGGCACCGGCCGCCGACCCCCTGGACCACCCGGACCCGCTCCGGGCCGCGGACGCCGCCGGCATCGAGAACCTCCTGCGCTGCTGGGTCCGCGAATGTGACCTGCCCCGCCCCGAGGGGCAGACGCTCCGTGTGCCGCTGCCCGCCAGCGGCACCGCCCTGCTTGTCCCGGTCCGCCATTGGTCCGCCACGGGCTGGCACCGCTTCGGAGCCCCGGTCCTTGAACAGGCACCCGACGAGGCGCCCACCGCCGACGCCGCCACGGTTGCCGCTCTGCTGGGCCGCGAAGCGGACCACAACGAGGGCGCCGACATGGTGGCCAGGGTGGCCGACTCGGTACGCCGGACCGCCGGATTCATCGATGGGCAACGACGCCAACCCGCTGCCCCCGACGAGGCCGACCTCTTCCTCACGGCGGAGCAGTCACTTCTCCTCGGACATCCTCTCCACCCCTCTCCCAAGAGCCGTGAAGGCCTCTCCGACTCCGAATCCCGCCTCTACTCACCTGAGTCGCACGGATCGTTCCCTCTTCACTGGATGGCCGTCGACCGGTCCGTACTGGCCACCGACTCCGCATGGACCGACCAGGGCCGTCCGGTGCCTGCCACGGAACTCGTGGCCCGGCACGCAGAAGGGCTGCGATTCCCCGAGCGCACCGCACTGATTCCGCTTCACCCCTGGCAGGCCAGAGAGCTGGGGCACCGGCCCGAGGTCGCCGCCTTGCTCGACGCGGGACTCGTGCACGACCTGGGTCCGTACGGCGCGCGATGGCACCCCACCTCGTCCGTGCGCACCGTGCAGCGGCCCGGTGCCGACATCATGCTGAAGCTCTCCCTCGGGCTGCGCATCACCAACTCCCGCCGTGAGAACCTCCGTAAGGAACTCCACCGGGGCGTGGAGGTCCACCGTCTGCTGCGGAGCGGACTCGCCACGCAGTTGCACCGGGCCCACCCCGGGTTCGACATCGTCCGGGACCCCGCATGGCTCGCGGTCGACACCCCCGCAGGCGAGCCCGTCCAAGGCTTTGATGTCATGCTGCGCCACAACCCGTTCGACCGGTACGACGACGCTGTCTGCATCGCCGGGCTCACCGCCCCGCGCCCCTGGCCGGACCGGGTGGGAATGCACTCGCGCCTCGCCGACATCGTCTGCCGGCTCGCCGCCGGCACCGGCCGGACCACGACCGCTGTCGCCGCCGAGTGGTTCCTGCGCTACCTCGACCGAGTCGTCCAGCCGGTGCTCTGGCTCGACGCGCACGCCGGTGTCGCCCTCGAAGCCCATCAGCAGAACACCCTGGTGCTGCTCGATGCAGACGGCTGGCCCGTCGGCGGCCGCTACCGCGACAATCAGGGCTACTACTTCCGGGAGTCCCACCGCGCAGCACTTGAGCGCAGGCTCCCCGGCATCGGATCGGTCAGCGACACCTTCGTCTCCGATGCCGTCACCGATGAGCGCTTCGCGTACTACCTCGGCATCAACAATGTGTTCGGGCTGATCGGAGCGTTCGGTGCCCAGCAGCTCGCCGAGGAACAGATGCTCCTCGCAGCCTTCCGCCGCTTCCTGGGAACAGCAGCCCAGTTGGGGTCCCCACTTCCCGCACATCTGCTGGAGACTCCGCATCTGCGCTGCAAGGCCAACATGCTCACCCGGCTGCACGGACTCGACGAGCTCGTCGGTCCCGTCGACACGCAGTCCGTCTACGTCACCATCACCAACCCCCTCTGCCGCTGAGCAATACGCGCTGTGTGCGCAGGGAACCCGCCCTCCGGCACCCGGCCGTCACGATCCCCGCCGTCAGGGAACCCATGGTCCGAATTGCTGAGATCCGAATCGCTGAGAGAGGAGACCGTCGCCGTGCCTCCCGCCGATGCACACACGGACCCCGGAACCGGCCCTGCCCCCCAGGTCGGAACGGGGGTTGAGGACACACTGGATCTGCAGCTCACCGATGAACTCCTCGCCTTCCTGGAGGAGGACACACCCGTCACCGGGTACGGCACAGCCACCTCCGAGCTGCTCGACCGTCCGGCCGAATGGAAGCCCGTCACCACGCCGGCCGGAGTGTTCCAGCTCGTTCCCGTACGGCTGGAGCGCGACCTCGCGGTGATCAGCCGCTGGATGAACGACCCTGCCGTCGCAGCCTTCTGGGAACTCGCCGGGGCCGAAACCGTCACGGCGGAACATCTGATGCCTCAACTCGACGGCGACGGACGCAGCCTCCCCTGCCTGGGGGTGTTGTCAGGCGTCCCCATGAGCTACTGGGAGATCTACCGCGCGGACCTCGACCCGTTGGCCCGCCACTATCCCGCCCGTCCGCATGACACCGGAATCCACCTCCTCATCGGTGAAGTGCACCATCGCGGCCACGGAGCCGGCACCACACTGCTGCGGGCCGCCTCCGACCTCGTACTCGACAACCGTCCCCTGTGCACACGCGTCGTCGCCGAACCGGATCTCCGTAACACCCCTTCCGTCTCCGCGTTTCTCAGCGCCGGATTCCGCTTCTCCGCGGAGGTCGAACTCCCGGACAAGCAGGCCGCGCTGATGATCCGCGACCGAGCCCACCGTGCCCTGCTGTGAACCATCTGCTGCCTTGTCTACACCGCTCGAAGCCCATCGGTTCCATCGCGAGGAGTCCCCGTGCCCACATATCCTGCGAGCCATGATTCAGCGGAGTCGCCCGCGCTCCTGCGCACTCCAGAACTCAACCGGGCGGTCTGGGACCGAGCCGCCGCCCGGATGCTCGCGAAGATGCTCGGCGAATTCGCCTACGAGGAAGTCATCCAGCCCGTCCCGCGAACCGCCGGAGGCGATACGTACACCCTCGTCCTGGACGACGGCGGAAGCCTGATCTTCACCGCCGGGCGAGGGGTGTACGGCAGCTGGCGGGTCGCCCCCGACTCGATCCGCGAGGCGACGACCGCCGAGACCGAAGCGGACGCAGCAGGTGCGCCACCGGCCGAGGCACCCACCGAGCCCGCCCCGGACTCCGCATCCGGCCACTGCGGCGAGCACGCCGACGGGGGTACCGCTCCGGACCGCGCTCCCGCCGGTGTCCCGTTTCGCGATCCGCTGCTCTTCCTGGCCCGCGCCCGGCGTCTTCTCGGGCTCGACGGTGCCACCCTGGGCCATCTCGTCCGCGAGCTCACCACCACGCTCACCGCCGACGCCCGGCTCGACCACGGCGCGCTGGCGGTCGCCGAGCTCGCCGACCTCGACTACGCGGCACTCGAAGGGCACCAGACCGGCCACCCCTGGATCGTCGCCAACAAGGGGCGGCTCGGATTCTCCGCGACCGACGCGTCCCTGTTCACCCCCGAGGCCCGCAAACCGGTCAGGCTGCCGTGGATCGCCGTCTCCTCCCGGATCGCCGCCTACCGTGGCGTCCCCTCGCTCGCCACCGCCGAGCAGCTCTACACACAGGAGCTCGACCCCGCGGTCCGCGAGTCCTTCGCCGCGGCTCTCCGGACCCGTGGCCTCGACCCGGACGGCTACTACTGCCTTCCCGTCCACCCCTGGCAGTGGGACGAGTGGATCGTTCCCCTGTTCGCCCCGGCCATCGCCGCGGGAGACATTGTCCCCCTGCACGCCGACCCGGACCTGCGGCTGCCCCAGCAGTCCATCCGTACGTTCGCCAACCTGGACCGGCCCGACCGGCACACCGTCAAACTGCCGTTGTCGATCCTCAACACGCTGGTCTGGCGCGGACTGCCGACCGAACGCACGCTCGCCGCCCCCGCCGTCACCGGCTGGGTCCAGGGGCTGCGCGACAGCGACCCCTTCCTGCGCGACACCTGCGGCGTCATCCTGCTCGGAGAGGTGGCGTCGGTCGCCGTCGAGCATCCGCTGTACGACCACCTCCCCGAGACGCCGTACCAGTTCAAGGAGATCCTCGGCGCGATCTGGCGTGAGCCCCTCATCCCGCGTCTCGCAGCCGGCGAGCGTGCCCGCACTCTCGCCTCACTGCTGCTCATCGATCCGCAGGGCCGTTCCTTCACCGCCGAGCTCGTCGCCCGCTCGGGGCTGACGCCCACGGCATGGCTGACCCGGCTCTTCGCGACGATGCTCCCGCCGCTGCTGCACTTCCTCTACCGCTACGGCACCGTGTTCTCGCCGCACGGCGAGAACGCCATCGTCGTCTTCGACGGCCAGGACGTCCCCGTACGGCTGGCGATCAAGGACTTCGTGGACGACGTGAACATCAGCGCCCGGCCGCTGCCCGAGCACGACACGATGCCGGAGGATGTCCGCCGCATCCTGCTCACCGAGGAGCCGTCCTTCCTCACCCAGTTCATCCACTCCGGGCTCTTCACCGGGGTCTTCCGCTTCCTGTCCCCGCTCTGCGAGGAGCAGCTGGGCGTTCCGGAGGCCGAATTCTGGTCACTCGTCCGGGCGGAGATCCTGCGCCACCATGCCCGTTTTCCCGAGCTGAAGGACCGGTTCGAGATGTTCGACATGCTGACGCCGCGCATCGAACGCCTCTGTCTGAACCGCAACCGCCTGCATCTGGACGGCTACCGTGACCGGCCCGAGCGGCCGCACGCCGCGGTCCACGGTACGGTGCCCAACCCGCTCCACCCCTCCGCGTGAGGCCGGTACTGATCGCCGTTGTCAGTGGCGCCCCGTAGGGTGGTCGGGCTATGACGAAGCCAACCCTCCCCGAGCTCCTGCACGCCGCCGTGACCGCCGTCGGCGGTACGGAGCGGCCCGGCCAGGCCGCCATGGCCGACGCAGTCGCCGAGGCCGTAGACGACCATTCCCACCTGCTCGTCCAGGCCGGCACCGGCACGGGCAAATCGCTCGGCTACCTGGTGCCCGCCCTGGCACACGGCGAGCGTGTCGTGGTGGCCACGGCGACCCTGGCCCTGCAGCGCCAGCTCGTGGAGCGGGACCTGCCGCGTACGGTCGACGCCCTGCATCCACTCCTGCGCCGCCGTCCTCAGTTCGCGATGCTCAAGGGCCGGTCGAACTACCTCTGTCTGCACCGCCTCCACGAAGGAGTGCCGCAGGAAGAGGAAGAGGGGCTCTTCGACCAGTTCGAGGCCGCGGCCCCGTCGAGCAAGCTCGGCCAGGACCTTCTGCGGATGCGGGACTGGGCGGACGAGACGGAGACAGGCGACCGTGACGACCTCACCCCGGGTGTCTCCGACCGCGCCTGGGCGCAGATCTCCGTCTCGTCGCGCGAGTGCCTGGGCGCCAGCAAGTGCGCGTACGGGGCGGAGTGCTTCGCCGAGCAGGCCCGGGAGCGGGCGAAGCTCGCTGATGTGGTGGTGACCAACCACGCGCTCCTCGCCATCGACGCCATCGAGGGCGCCCCGGTGCTCCCGCAGCACGAGGTGCTCGTCGTCGACGAGGCCCATGAGCTGGTCTCCAGGGTCACCGGCGTGGCGACCGGGGAGCTCACCCCGGGCCAGGTCAGCCGCGCGGTGCGGCGTGCGGCGAAGCTGGTCAACGAGAAGGCCGCCGACGCGCTGCTGAGCGCGTCGGAGGGTTTCGAGCGGGTGATGGAGCTGGCGCTTCCCGGCCGTCTGGAGGAGGTCCCGGAGGATCTGGGCTACGCGCTGATGGCGTTGCGCGACGCCGCTCGTACGGTGATTTCCGCTCTCGGCTCCACCCGCGACAAGTCCGTCCAGGACGAGGACGCCGTCCGCAAGCAGGCGCTGGCCTCGGTGGAGACGATCCATGGTGTCGCGGAACGCATCACGCAGGGGTCCGAGTACGACGTCGTCTGGTACGAACGCCATGACCGCTTCGGTGCCTCGGTGCGGGTCGCCCCGCTCTCCGTCTCCGGGTTGCTGCGCGAGAAGCTCTTCGCGGACCGGTCCGTCGTCCTCACCTCGGCCACGCTGAAGCTCGGCGGGGATTTCAACGGAGTGGGTGCGTCGCTCGGGCTCGCCCCCGAAGGCACGGCAGGGGACGACATCCCGCAGTGGAAGGGGCTCGACGTCGGCTCGCCCTTCGACTATCCGAAGCAGGGAATCCTTTATGTCGCCCGGCATCTGGCGACCCCCGGCCGGGAGGGCTCCCGCACCGACATGCTGGACGAGCTCGCCGAGCTGGTGGAGGCGGCAGGCGGTCGCACCCTGGGACTGTTCTCCTCCATGCGGGCCGCCCAGGCGGCCGCCGAGGACCTCAGGAGCCGGCTGGAGCGGCCGATCCTGCTCCAGGGCGAGGAGACCCTGGGGGAGCTGATCAAGAATTTCTCGGCCTCCCCGGAGACCTGTCTCTTCGGCACGCTGTCGCTCTGGCAGGGTGTGGACGTCCCCGGGGCGAGCTGTCAGCTGGTGGTCATGGACAGGATCCCGTTCCCCCGTCCCGACGACCCCCTGATGAGCGCACGCCAGAAGGCGGTCGAGGAAGCGGGGGGCAACGGCTTCATGGCCGTCGCTGCCACGCATGCCGCGCTGCTCATGGCACAGGGCGCCGGCCGTCTCGTCCGGGCCACGGGTGACAAGGGCGTTGTCGCGGTGCTCGATCCCCGTCTCGCCAATGCCAGGTACGGGAGCTATCTGCGCGCCTCGCTGCCCGACTTCTGGTACACGACCGACGGCGATCAGGCGCGTCGCTCGCTCTCGGCGATCGACGCCGCTGCCAAGGCCGAGGAGGGGTAGTCACGTACGGGTCCCGGTCGAACGGATGAGGCCCCGGGATCGGTACGTACGCCGATCCCGGGGCCCCATCCATGTAGTGGAGACGTCACACCCGCCGCAGCACCGCCACGACCTTGCCGAGGATCGTCGCCTCGTCGCCGGGGATGGGCTGGTAAGCGGAGTTGTGGGGGAGCAGCCACACATGACCGTCCTCCCGCTTGAAGCGCTTGACCGTGGCCTCGCCCTCCAGCATCGCCGCCACGATGTCGCCGTTCTCCGCCACCGGCTGGCGCCGTACGGTGACCCAGTCCCCGTCGCAGATCGCCGCTTCGATCATCGAGTCGCCGACGACCTTCAGTACGAAGAGCTCCCCGTCACCGACCAGCTGGCGGGGAAGCGGAAAGACGTCCTCGACGGATTCCTCGGCGAGGATCGGACCACCGGCAGCGATCCGGCCGACCAGCGGCACATACGACGCCGCGGGCTTTCCGGTGGTGTCGGTGGGCTGTGTACTGGGCTGGTCCGAACCGCGCACCTCGTACGCCCGGGGGCGGTGAGGGTCGCGGCGCAGGAAGCCCTTGCGCTCCAGGGCCATGAGCTGATGTGCGACGGAGGACGTGCTGGAAAGGCCCACCGCCTGACCGATCTCCCGCATCGACGGGGGATATCCCCGCCGCTGCACGGAGTCCCGGATGACCTCGATCACTCGCCGCTGCCGGTCCGTGAGCCCCGAGCTGTCCGCCCGGATTCCAGGAGGTCGTCCGGGCAGCGAGCGCGCTGGGCGCGCGGGCTCCGGGCCCTCCGTGTTCGTGACTGAGTCATTCATGGCATGCACCGGCTCGAGTCGGCTCTGGGAGCGGTCCTGGGCAGTGATGATGGCACTGTCTGCGGTGGTGGTCACGTCGGCCCCTCTCGAATGGTCTCCCTAGCTGCACAACGGTAGTAGCTTTCGAAAGGTTGCGCCAAACACACGTTCGAGTGAAAAACAAATAAAAGTCCGCTGAGTGTTCACTGCTGGGTGTATGGGCGGCGCCGGGGGATGCGCTGCCCGCCGTTGGATCGAACGGTCATTCGGACCATTACGGTAGCGTTCGCGGCCTCGTTGCCGTCGCAGGGGGTGCCGGTCACCGCTCCTCGTGCTCCGGAGGCCGCCGCCCCGCAATCGGTGCGGCCGCATGCTTCCCGTACCCTCTTGCTCGGTCGTACGCTGCCTTCCGGCCGCCCGCACCGCGCGACACGCGCTAGGGCCAAATGCGCGGCCAAACCCAAGATCTAGTGGTTGGATTGTTCCAGCCGCCCAGAAGTTGTGGTCCCCGTCTTCCGGGGGTGCGGTCATCGCCTATGCTTGGGACTGCTTCCAAGGCCCCTCGCGGGGCCTGGTGAGGCCATTCAGTCGTGCTGTGAAGGAGGGTTGGGAGCCATGCACTGCCCCTTCTGCAGGCACCCCGACAGCCGGGTCGTCGACAGTCGCACCACCGACGACGGAACCTCGATCCGCCGACGGCGTCAGTGCCCCGACTGCTCCCGCCGTTTCACGACGGTGGAGACCTGCTCGCTCATGGTGGTGAAGCGCAGCGGCGTGACCGAGCCCTTCAGTCGCACCAAGGTCATCTCCGGCGTGCGCAAGGCGTGCCAGGGGCGGCCGGTCACCGAGGACGCCCTCGCCAAGCTCGGCCAGCGGGTCGAGGAGGCGGTGCGCGCCACCGGCAGCGCCGAGCTGACCACGCACGACGTGGGCCTGGCCATCCTCGGCCCCCTGCAGGAACTCGACCTGGTCGCCTACCTGCGGTTCGCATCCGTGTACCGGGCGTTCAACAGCCTCGAAGACTTCGAGGCCGCCATCGTGGAACTCCGCGAGCAGCGGCCTCCCACAGAAGGATGCGGGACCGGCGAGACCCTTGAGGTCCCCGTTCCCGCCGTCGCCGCCGACTAGCGGCACCGTCCGCTCGTCGCGGGTCCGCGGACCCGTGGCCGGGCGGCACCACACACCTGCTCCGGATGCCTTGTGCGGCGTCCGAAGTACCAGACACAGACTGTGCCCGGGGAAGTTCTCGGCACTTCAGGGCGTTTTTGCCCACATATGGGAGGCGGCATGACAGAGACGGCGAGCGGCCCGGCACGAGGTTCCCGAGGTAAGGGCACCAAGTCGACTGCGACCAAGCAGGGCCTGCGTATCGAGCGCATCCACACCACCCCCGGCGTGCATCCGTACGACGAGGTGTCGTGGGAGCGCCGTGACGTCGTCATGACCAATTGGCGCGACGGCTCGATCAACTTCGAGCAGCGTGGCGTCGAGTTCCCCGACTTCTGGTCGGTGAACGCGGTCAACATCGTCACCAGTAAGTACTTCCGCGGTGCCGTGGGCACCCCGCAGCGCGAGACCGGTCTGCGACAGCTCATCGACCGGATCGTGAAGACCTACCGCAAGGCCGGCGAGGACTTCAACTACTTCACCTCTCCTGCGGACGCGGAGATCTTCGAGCACGAGCTGGCGTACGCCCTCCTGCACCAGATCTTCAGCTTCAACTCGCCGGTCTGGTTCAACGTGGGCACGCCCCAGCCGCAGCAGGTCTCCGCCTGCTTCATCCTGGCCGTCGACGACTCCATGGAGTCGATCCTCGACTGGTACAAGGAAGAGGGGATGATCTTCAAGGGCGGATCGGGCGCCGGCCTGAACCTCTCGCGTATCCGCTCCTCCAAGGAGCTCCTCTCCTCCGGTGGCAACGCCTCCGGTCCGGTCTCCTTCATGCGCGGCGCCGACGCTTCCGCCGGAACGATCAAGTCCGGTGGCGCCACCCGCCGTGCCGCCAAGATGGTCATTCTCGACGTCGACCACCCCGACATCGAGAACTTCATCGAGACCAAGGTGAAGGAGGAGGAGAAGATCCGCGCCCTGCGTGACGCGGGCTTCGACATGGACCTGGGCGGCGACGACATCACGTCCGTCCAGTACCAGAACGCGAACAACTCGGTCCGGGTGAACGACGAGTTCATGAAGGCCGTCGAGTCCGGCGGGAAGTTCGGGCTGCGCGCCCGGATGACCGGTGACGTCATCGAAGAGGTCGAGGCCAAGTCCCTCTTCCGCAAGATGGCCGAAGCGGCCTGGGCCTGTGCCGACCCCGGCATCCAGTACGACGACACGATCAACCAGTGGCACACCTGCCCCGAGTCCGGCCGGATCAACGGCTCGAACCCGTGCAGCGAGTACATGCACCTGGACAACACCTCGTGCAACCTGGCCTCGCTGAACCTGATGAAGTTCCTCAAGGACGACGGAAAGGGCAACCAGTCCTTCGAGTCCGAGCGCTTCGCCAAGGTCGTCGAGCTGGTCATCACCGCGATGGACATCTCGATCTGCTTCGCCGACTTCCCGACCGAGAAGATCGGTGAGAACACCCGCGCGTTCCGCCAGCTCGGCATCGGCTACGCCAACCTCGGCGCCCTGCTGATGGCGACCGGCCACGCGTACGACAGCGACGGCGGCCGTGCGCTCGCCGGAGCCATCACCTCGCTGATGACCGGTACCTCGTACAAGCGCTCCGCCGAGCTGGCAGCGGTCGTCGGTCCGTACGACGGCTATGCCCGCAACGCCGAGCCGCACCAGCGCGTCATGAAGCAGCACGCCGACGCCAACGCCGTGGCCGTCCACGGGGACGACCTCGACAACCAGATCTGGGCCGCCGCGACGGAGGCCTGGCAGGACGTCGTCCGCCTCGGCGCGAAGAACGGTTTCCGTAACGCGCAGGCCTCGGTCATCGCACCCACCGGCACCATCGGCCTCGCGATGTCCTGCGACACCACCGGCCTCGAGCCCGACCTCGCCCTGGTCAAGTTCAAGAAGCTGGTCGGCGGCGGCTCGATGCAGATCGTCAACGGCACCGTCCCGCAGGCCCTGCGTCGCATGGGCTACCAGGAGGAGCAGATCGAGGCGATCGTCGACCACATCGCCGAGAACGGCAACGTGATCGACGCCCCCGGCCTGAAGGCCGAGCACTACGAGGTCTTCGACTGCGCGATGGGCGAGCGTTCCATCTCCGCGATGGGCCACGTGCGCATGATGGCGGCCATCCAGCCGTGGATCTCCGGCGCGCTCTCCAAGACGGTGAACCTGCCGGAGACGGCCACCGTCGAGGACGTCGAAGAGGTCTACTTCGAGGCGTGGAAGCTGGGCGTCAAGGCGCTCGCGATCTACCGCGACAACTGCAAGGTCGGCCAGCCCCTCTCCACCAAGAAGTGGGAGGAGAAGAAGGACGAGGTCACGGCCAAGGCCGAGGACACCATCCGTACCGCGGTCGAGAAGGTCGTCGAGTACCGTCCGGTCCGCAAGCGTCTGCCCAAGGGCCGTCCCGGCATCACCACTTCCTTCACGGTGGGTGGCGCCGAGGGTTACATGACCGCCAACTCCTACCCGGACGACGGTCTCGGCGAGGTCTTCCTGAAGATGTCCAAGCAGGGTTCGACCCTCGCCGGCATGATGGACGCCTTCTCCATCGCCGTCTCGGTCGGTCTGCAGTACGGCGTTCCGCTGGAGACGTACGTCTCGAAGTTCACCAACATGCGGTTCGAGCCGGCCGGCATGACGGACGATCCGGACGTGCGGATGGCGCAGTCGATCGTCGACTACATCTTCCGTCGTCTGGCACTCGACTTCCTGCCCTTCGAGACCCGCTCGGCCCTCGGGATCCACTCCGCCGAGGAGCGGCAGCGCCACCTCGACACCGGTTCGTACGAGCCGTCGTTCGAGGAGGAGCAGCTGGCCGCCGAGAGCCTGACCCCGTCGGCTCCGGCGCGCACGGAGCCGCTGAAGGCAGTGGCCCCCGTGCAGGAGGCCGGAACCCCGGCCCCGAAGGCGGCGCACACCTCGGCGGAGCTCGTCGAGATGCAGCTGGGCATCAGCGCGGACGCCCCGCTCTGCTTCTCCTGCGGTACGAAGATGCAGCGCGCCGGATCCTGCTACATCTGCGAGGGCTGCGGCTCGACCAGCGGCTGCAGCTGAAACCGGGCGGAACCGCATCTGCCGCAACATTCGGCAGGTGCGGCCGGCCCGCCTGAACAGCACGTCACGAAGGGCGCCGACAGCAGGTCGGCGCCCTTCGCGCTGTCCGAAGAGGGTTGTCCGAAGAGCGCTGCCTGAAGAGAGCTGTCCGAAGAGAGTGCCGCCGAGACCGATCCCGGCGTCCGGGCGGTCATACCCCGGGCGGGCGGCCTCCCATGGTCGCGGCGAACGAGTCCGCGTCCCCGTCGAAGCCCCGGACCCCGTCGTGGAACCGCCAGACTCCCGTGCCGTCCCGGACGAACTCGGCGACGACGGCCGCCGTCGCGGCGCCGACCGCCGCGAAGTCGTCCTCGGAAAGGCTGTTGTACCCCTCAAGGATCTGCACCACGGTGTTCTCCACACCGGCGAAGGTCTTGCGGCCGTCACGCTGCTGAATGGCCACACCGACGACGACCCGGGTGTACGAGTCCGACAGCCGGTCCAGTTCCAGCGTCATCACCTCGTCGAAACCCAGGCCCTGGCCGGTCCGGCTGTCCCGGTCGAGCGTGATGGTCCCGTCGGGTGCACGGCTGTCGAAGTGCACGAGGTACGCAGGGCTGCCGTACGGCTCCTCCGTCGAATAGGTTGCCGCGATGATGTCGAGGTCGTTGGGGGGCTCGCCCTGAGAACTGGGGTCCCACTTGAGCCTGACCTCGACCTTGTCGATGTCCTTGTTGGGCGTGCTCATCGGACTTGCCTCCTTCGCGCGCGGGGCCGTCGCTCCGGTTCTATCACCCGATCATGTCCGTAACTGTCCGTGGAACCAACAGGCTTGGTAGCGGGCAGCTGATTCGGGCCACCGCCGAGAGCGTGCCGAGGCCGTGTTGGTCATTATCCCGGGGCCGGTTCCGGTGCACTGAACCGGAGCGTGACCCACGCCACGCCCGGCACCCGTACGATGGGGCCGTGCTGGTCAAGTGGATTCGCTGCAATGTGGTCGACCGTCGTGGTTTTGAGCGCGGGCAGCGGAAGTGGGCGGGGCTGCTGGGTGAGCCGGGGTTCAGGGGACAGGGCGGTGGCTGGAGCCGTGGGCGGCCGGACGTCGCGCATGTCTTCGCGTTCTGGGAGAACCGGGTCTTCTACGACTCGTTCATGGCGCGCGGGCACGACGCCCTGGCCGCCGCGCAGTCCGGTACCTGCAACGACATTCAGGTCAAGCTGTTCGAGTACCGCTTCGACGTGAAGACAGGCTTCGAACCGGGGTTCACCGACGCGGACGTCCTCAGGGTGGCGCACAGCCGGGTGCACGAGGACCGGGTCGAGCACTTCGCGCTGATGCAACAGAGGGTATGGAACCCGGCGATGGCCGGATCGCCCGGGATGTTGCGGGGCGTGTTCGGAGAAGCGCCTGGTCATGAGTTCCTGGTCCTCTCCATGTGGCAATCGAGCGCCGAACGCGGCAAGTACCGGGAGGGGAGCGTCGAACGGCTCTCGCAGCGCGCGCAGACCGAGGACGATGTCGCGGCGCTCGCCGGTGACGTCGTGCAGCTCGAACCGTCGTGGACGGTGTGACGGGCGGGCGCCGCTTCTCGCTTCGGCTGCTTCCGCTTCGGCTGCGACATGCGGCGGTCGAAATCCGGACAGCTGCTCGAACAGTGTCGACTCGATCTAGGGTCGGTACATGGCAAGACCGCAACGCATCGTCCTCGTCCGCCACGGCGAGTCCGAGGGCAATGCCGATGACACGGTGTACGAGCGCGAGCCCGACCATGCGCTGAGGCTCACCGAGACAGGGCTGCGGCAGGCCCGCGAGACGGGCGTGCGGCTGCGCGAGCTCTTCGAAGGCGAGCAGGTCAGCGTGTATGTCTCGCCCTACCGCCGCACGCACGAGACGTATCGGTCCTTCGGCCTGGACCTGGAGACCGTGCGAGTGCGGGAGGAACCGCGGCTGCGCGAGCAGGACTGGGGGAACTGGCAGGACCGCGACGACGTGAGGCTGCAGAAGGCGTACCGGGATGCCTACGGGCACTTCTTCTACCGATTCGCGCAGGGCGAGTCCGGAGCGGATGTGTACGACCGGGTGGGGGCGTTCCTGGAGAGCCTGTACCGGAGTTTCGAGGCTCCGGACCATCCGCCGAACGTCCTGCTCGTCACGCACGGCCTCACCATGCGGTTGTTCTGCATGCGCTGGTTCCACTGGTCGGTGGCCGAATTCGAATCTCTCTCGAATCCTGGCAACGGCGAGTCCCGCACGCTGGTGCTGGGCAAGGACGGGCGTTACACGCTTGACCGGCCGTTCGAGCGCTGGCGTACCCCTGAGCCGTACGGGATCACCGGATAGAGTGGAGGCGATGACCGAATCCGCTTCCGACCAGCGCTTCGACCGCGCCCTTGCCAGCCTGCGTGGCCTCTCCGTGGGAGACGCCCTGGGCTCCCAGTTCTTTGTGCCCGCCAACTATCCGCTCTTGAAGGACCGCTCCGTGCCCCCGGGCCCCTGGCAGTGGACCGACGACACGGAGATGGCCTGTTCGGTCCTGTCCGTGCTCCGTGAGCACGACCGTATCGACCAGGACGCACTCGCCCGCTCCTTCGCGGAGCACCACGACTTCGACCGCGGATACGGCCCTGCCGTGAACCGCCTGCTCAGGCTGGTCCGGGAGGGCGGCGACTGGCGGGAGCTGGCCTCCGCGCTGTTCAAGGGCCAGGGCTCGTGGGGCAACGGCTCGTCGATGCGTATCGCCCCGCTCGGTGCCTGGTACGCGGACGACCCGGAGCAGGCCACGCACCAGGCCGAGATCTCCTCGTACACCACACACCAGCACCGGGAGGCCGTCGTGGGTGCGATGGCCGTGGCGGCGGCCGCCTCGCTCGTGGCCTCGCCCACCGGCCCGCCGAAACCGGCGGACCTCCTGGACGGCGTCATCGCGCTGGTACCGCGCAGCGCGGTCGGCGCCGGGCTGCGCCGGGCCCGCGACATGCTCGACTACCGCGACGCCGGTACGGTCGCAGCAGTTCTCGGCAACGGCCGCCGTACCAGCGCGCACGACACCGTCCCGTTCGCCCTCTGGTCCGCGGCCCGCAGCCTCGGCGACTTCGAACAGGCCTTCTGGGTGACCGCGCAGGCAGGCGGAGACGTCGACACGACCTGCGCCATCGTCGGCGGGGTGGTCGCCGCCGGTACGGCGGGCGCGCCGCCTGCGGACTGGGTGACGCGGACGGAACAGCTCCCCGGCTGGCTGGCACGGTAGAGGCGGCGCGCCGCACCCGACTGTCACGGTCCTGCCACAGCGGTTTCCCGTTCGGCCGATGGCGGAAGCGGGAGGTTACTCTTTCGGCCACGCCGCCCTCGGTGATCATTACGACGGGCGCGCACCGAATGAGACGCCGGGGGGCGGCGCGCTGCCCAGGGCTCGCGTGGCGGACCTCGGTGGGGGAGGGGTCCCGTTGTCCGATCACGATCACCGTTCAGAATCATCCCGGCCTGAGCCCGAGCCTGCCTCGGGGCCGCCGGCGTCTGCCGAGCAGGCACCGGCGGCCGGGGCGGAGAAGCCCGGGGCCTCGGTGTCCGGGCCCGTGCCGGCCGGAGCGCGGGTGCCAAGCCTGCGCAGGTGCCCGCGCAGGCCGGTGCGCCGCGAGTGGGCGTCCAGGACGGGAGCGACCCCGTGCCGGAGCCTCCGGAGGTGCCTGCCTACGCGCAGCGGAGGCCTCCGCAGCCGCCGCCCTCCACATGGGGGCATCACACCCGCCCGCAGCCCTCCGTACTCACACGGCTCAGGCCCGCCGACCCGGTGGCCGTGCCCGGGGCCACGCTCTGGTCGGCCCTGGCCACCGCGCTGCTCAGCGTCCTGCTGCTCGGCGACGGGATCGGCCCGAACCTGCTCGTCGTGGCGGTTCCGGCGGCACTGTCGGCGTACTTCGCCGCACGGGCGGCCCGTCGCCGGCTGCGCCCATGGACCGCCGTCTGGGCGGTGGGCGGCCTCGCGCTCCTCGTCGTTCCGGCGCTCCGGGACGCGGGCTGGCCGGTCTTCCTCGCCGTCGTGTCCGCCGTGGCACTGAGCTCGCTCGCCCTGCACGGCAACCGGAGCTGGCTCGGGATATTCCTCGGCTCGGTGGGGCTCTTCACATCCGTCGCCGGATCACTGGGCTGGGCCGGCCGTGGCGTACGCGACCGGATGGCCGGCTCCCGGGGGCGCTGGGGCGTCGCGTTCCGCTCCACCGCCGCCGCGATGGTGCTGCTCATCGTGTTCGGAGCGCTCTTCGCGAGCGCCGATGCCGCGTTCGCCGACGTGCTCGGCAGTCTGATCCCCGACGTGTCGGTGGGGGAGGGCCCATGGCGGCTGCTTCTCGGCGCGTCCGGGCTCGTGGGTGCGCTCGCCGCCGCGTACACCGCCGTGGCCCCGGTGCGCTGGGACGAGGTGATCGTACGGGCGGGCAAGGCACGCGGGCGGCTGGAATGGGCGCTGCCCCTGATCGTCCTGAACCTGCTCTTCGCCGGGTTCCTCGCCATTCAGCTCACGGTGCTGCTCGGCGGATACGACAAGGTGATGGCCGAGACCGATCTCAGCTACGCCCAGTACGCCCGTGAGGGCTTCTGGCAGCTGCTCTGGGCCACCCTGCTCACGCTGCTGGTCATCGCCCTCGCGCTGCGCTGGGCACCGCGCGGAGGAGCGCGCGACCGTACGCTCGTGCGGTCCGTGCTCGGCACGCTGTGTCTGCTCACCCTCGTTGTCGTCGCCTCCGCGCTGCGGCGCATGGATCTGTACGTCGATGCGTACGGTCTGACCCGGCTGCGCATCTCCGTGGCGGCAGTGGAGCTCTGGCTGGGTGTGATCCTCCTGCTGATCATGGCGGCCGGGGTGTTCGGCGCGAAGCTGCTTCCCCGCGCCGTCGCGGCGAGTGCGGCCGTCGGCGTACTGGTCTTCGGGCTGGTCTCACCGGACGGCCTGATCGCCGAACAGAACGTCCAGCGGTACCGCGACGACCACTCGATCGACATCGAGTACCTCCGTGGCCTCTCCGCCGACGCCGTGCCGGCCCTGGACACCCTGCCGGAGCCGCTGCGTTCCTGCGCCCTCTACGAAATCCAGCTGACACTGAGGGACTCGGACGCACCTTGGTACGCCACGAGTTGGGGCGAAGCGCGGGCCAGGGACATCCTCGGCGACTGGGATCCCGATGCTCAGGCACGGAACTGCCCGGGGCCGGGATCGGACCGTGAGGGGAGTGAACGCGGCGGCGACGGGGGTGATTCGTACGACCCGTACGACCCCTACTGATCCGGAGCGATCCGTGCGTCCGGGTGGCTGAGACCTGTCCTGGGAATTCGGTACGCGGGTACCTGGTCCCGGACGGGCCACAGCTGTCCGGCGTTTTCTCTCATCCGTACGGATGGCGGCGCGGGGGCCGTGCCCTACACGGCCGGACCTCCCGCCGACGCCTTGCCGCTCAGCGCGTCCAGATCGCTCTTGCGCACACGGATCACCAGCGCAGCCGTCAGCAGCGCCAGGGCAGCCATGGCCACCGCGGCGATGAACGCGGTCGAGATGCCCTGGGCGAGTACCTGGTGGCCCCAGCTCCCCGGCAGCTCCCGGGTCCTGGCGAACTGCGCCTTCTGTTCGGGCGAGGCCTTCGCCAGGAACTGCGGAACCTGCTTCTCCGCCTCATTGCGGCTTGCCGTGCCGAAGACCGTGACCAGGATCGAGAGCCCCAGTGAACCGCCCACCTGCTGGCTCGCGTTGAGCAGGCTGGACGCCGCCCCCGCCTCGTGCTGAGCGACTCCGGATACCGCGGTGAGAGTGAGCGTCACGAAATTCAGCCCCATGCCGAAGCCGAACAGCAGCATCGGTCCCAGCACCCCTGCCAGGTAGGAGCTGTCGGAGGATATGAGCGTGAGCCAGCCGAGACCCACACCCGTGAGGGCCGAGCCGGTGACCATGAAGGGCTTCGGTCCGAGCACCGGAAGGAACCGCTGCGACAGTCCCGCCCCGATGGCGATGGCGACGGCTACTGGCAGGAAGGCCAGGCCCGATTCGATCGGGCTGTAGGCCAGTACGTTCTGCACGAACAGCACGATGAAGAAGAACATGCCGAGCATGGCGGCGGCCAGACTGAGCATGATCACGTACGTTCCGGAGCGGTTGCGGTCGGCGAACATCCGCAGCGGGGTGATCGGCTCCCTGGCGCGCATCTCGATGAGGACGAACGAGGCGAGCAGAACGACGGCCGCGCCGAACGAACTCAGCGTGAGAGAGTCGCTCCAGCCCTGCTCGGATGCCCGGATGAACCCGTACACGAGGGAGGCCATGCCGAGGGTCGAGGTCAGGGCTCCCGATATGTCGAAGCGGCCGGGATGCTTCTCCGACTCGTTGATGAACATCGGAGCAAGTACGGCGATCAGCACGCCGATCGGCACGTTGACGAAGAAGACCCACCGCCAGTCCAGCCACTCGGTGAGCATGCCGCCTGCCAGCAGCCCGATCGCACCGCCACCGGCCGACACCGCGGCGAAGACACCGAAGGCGCGGTTTCGCTCGGGCCCTTCCGGGAACGTGGTGGTGATCAGGGCGAGTGAGGTCGGTGAGGCAATCGCGCCCCCGACTCCCTGGAGCGCGCGGGCTGCGAGCAACTGCCAGGGCTCCTGGGCGAATCCGCCGAGCAGCGAGGCCAGCGTGAAGATCAGGATTCCGGCCATGAAGACCCTGCGGCGGCCGAGGATGTCACCGGCGCGGCCGCCCAGCAGCAGCAGCCCGCCGAAGGTGAGCGTGTAGGCGCTGAGGACCCAGGAGAGATCGGTCGTCGAGAAGCGCAGGGCATTCTGGATGTGCGGGAGCGCGATATTGACGATCGTGGCATCGAGCACAACCATCAACTGACAGGCGGCGATGACGGTCAGAGCGATACCCGAACGACCTTGCCGGCTCGCCTGGCCCGGTGCGCTCCGCGCTTCTAACTGAGAGGTTGTCACTATGGTTCCCCCACAAGTGAATTAGTGAACGGATCCGTTCACTGTCCCGTCAACGGTAGTGAGTCCCCTTCAGTGAACGCAAGCGTTCACTGGATCCACTGTTGACCGGTCGCGTCCGGAGCTGCCGTTCCGGCCGGGAACTGCTCGGTCCCGGCCGGTCCCCCCGTGCCCTGTTCCGCCGCGTCCGCCCGCGCCCGAGTGCCGGTCGGGCGCGGGCGGGCGCGCCGCAACTGATTCGATGGAGAGAAGCTCATGGTTACTTCGCGATCGGCAGCCGCCGCCCGGCCGCCGGTGGTGTCCCTTCGCCGCCGCGGTCCCGTGCTGGAGCGTGCGATTCTCGAAGCCGCTCTGGAAGGGCTGAGTACGGTCGGCTGGAACGGGCTCACGATGGAGGGGGTCGCGGCCGGTGCCCAGACCGGAAAGGCTGCGGTCTACCGGCGGTGGCCCTCCAAGGAGGATCTGGTCGCGGAGGCGCTGCGCAGTGCGCTGCCTCCCATCGGCGATGCGCCCGACTCCGGCAACATCCGTGACGATCTCTACCAGCTGTGCCGCACGTTGCGTGACGCCATGCTCTCCAAGTCCGGCTCCGCGCTGAGGTCGGTTCTTCACGAATGTGATGCGAGTACGGCCGAAAGGTTCCAGGCGGTGATCCTGAGCGGCGTGATCGGACCGTCCAGGGACCTCATCCGGGAGGTGGTGAGCCGTGGGGTCGACCGCGGTGAGGTCCGCTCCGATGCGCTGCGCGGGCTGGCCTTCGACGTGATCCCCGCGATGATGATGTATCGCAGCAAGGTGTGCGGCAGTGAATGGAGCGACGGCGACATCGCCGAGCTGATCGATCAGGTCGCGATGCCGTTCTACGGCTCCGGCGGCCGCTGACTGTTCGTGCCGGCCGACGCCGGGTCGCCGATCGGTGACGGCGACGTGATCCGTCCCCCGGTGCGCCGCCGGCCGGCGGCGGCCCGGATATGCCCCGGGGTGTTGTCGGCGGCCGCATCGGCGTACGCTTGCTGGCGCCATGCCGTATGAACCACCCACGCACACCGTCGAGCGCTCACTGCGCGCCACCACCGGTGCCAGAACCGTCGCCGGTGTCGACGAGGTCGGGCGCGGAGCGTGGGCGGGGCCGGTCACTGTATGCGCCGCCGTCACCGGTCTCCGCAAGCCGCCCCCCGGACTCACCGACTCGAAGCTGATCAGCCCCAAGCGCCGCGCGGAACTCGCGCCGCTGCTGGAGCGCTGGGTCACCGCGTACGGACTCGGCGACGCCTCGCCGCAGGAGATCGACGCGCTCGGGATGACCGCCGCTCTCCGCCTCGCCGCCGTCCGTGCCCTGGAGGCGCTGCCGGTGCGGCCCGACGTGGTGATCCTGGACGGCAAACACGACTACCTGGGCAGCCCCTGGCGGGTCCGTACCGTCATCAAGGGGGATCAGTCCTGCGTCGCGGTTGCCGCGGCGTCGGTGATCGCCAAGGTCCGCCGGGACACGGTGATGGCCGAACTCGGCGCGGAATCCGGTGAGTACGAGGACTTCGCGTTCGCCGCCAACGCCGGTTATCCGTCCCCCGTGCACAGGGCCGCACTCGAGGAGCGTGGGCCCACGGCCCACCACCGCCTCTCGTGGTCCTACCTCGACGCGCTGCCCAGGTGGCAGCACCTCAAGAAGGTCCGATTCTCCGCCGAGGCGGCCGCACTGGAAAGCGGGGGCCAGCTCGGCTTCGATTTCTGATCGCACACATGTGCCTACCCGCCGATGTCTTGTGCGTCGGCGTTTGATAGACAATCACCCATGCCTCTCATCCCCGAGGAGCCTCAGATTCACGAGAGCGCCCAGGGTCCCCGCGCCACATCCGCGTCGACCCCTCGTCCCGTACCCGGTCCGCGTTCAGCGGCCACGCCGCGCCCCGGTCACCCGGGTCCCGGCCCTGCGAGGCCAGCGCCCCCGGCGCAGCGCCCGCACCCCACGTCCGGCAGGCCCCAGGCCGCACCGCCGGAGAATCGTTCCGCGCCACAGCTCCAGCTGATCCCCGCCCCGGCCGACGGCGCGCTCGCCGCCGCCGACGAGGCGTTGGACCTGCTGCTCGACTCAGGTCGGGCACCCGGCGACATCCTGGTGCTCACCACGGGTGAGCACCACCCCTGGGCGACCCACGAGCTGTCCTTCGGCGAGGCCGCCTACTGGGCCCAACACGAGGCCGGTGACGACGTGTTCTTCTCCGGAGCCGCATCCGCGGACCGGGTGAAGGCCCGGCCGGTGGTGATCATCGCGGTCAACGGTGCCGTCGACGACGACGCCGCCCGCGCGCTGTCCACCGCCCAGCGGTGCGCCGGAGCCCTGCTGATCGTCTGCGGCGATCCGCAGCGGGTCAACGCGGTGCTCGGCGCGGGCGTCTGACTGCAGCGCGAACCGGTCCGCAGTGACCGGCTGCCCGGCAAAGCGGTGCCCGGCTGCCCTCGATGGCAGCCGGGCCCGTGCCCGTTTCAGCGGGCAGCGCTGCGGTGCAGAGCCTGTGCCGCCCCGCCGCCGGTACGCAGAGGGGCCGGATCATGGTCCAGTGCGGTGTCGGCGAGAGAGGCCGGCTGCGATGTGGAGTTCGGGCGCCGGCCGCCCCGTCCCTCGCCCAGCACCTGCCAGCCGCCGCGGGTCAGGGTGATGTACGCGCCGCACCGCAGGCCGTGCAGGGTGCAGGCATCCCGCAGCCCCCACATCCACGCACCGTCCTCCTCCGTCCAGCGCTCGTCGCCCTCGCGGCAGTAGAGAAGCACCGCGGTGCGGACGGGTGTGCGGCGTCGCAGATCATGCGGGATGACCCGGCGCAGATGCGCCAGCAGTGAGTTACGGAACTCCCAGCCGTCCGCCGTCACCGAGCGACGGGCGAACGAGGCGCTGGCCTTCAGGCGTTCCTCGTGATCGAGCACGGCGACGACGGCGGTTGCCGGAGTCGGCCGGTGCCTGGCGTGCAGGCCGCTGACGACCTCGCGCGGGTTACGCAGCAGCGGTATGCCCGCCGCGGCCCACTCGGCCGGTTCGAGCATCCGGGCAAGCCGGTTGGCGGAGTCGGCGGCTGCCGACATCGAAGTGGCTGCGGACGGAGCGAATCCGAAGGTCACGGTCCTCCCTTCGCATACGCGCCCACGATGCGGGCAGGGTCGGGTGAGGGGGCGCCGCGGCACAGCCCTTCCGGGCCGCGAAAGGACTGTGCGGGGAGCGAGTCCAATTCTTCCTGGCGTATCGGCAGGCGGCAACGAGCAATTGGCGCAGCTGACGGTAATCAGCCGGAATGACATGGATATCCATGCCCAGTCGACCACCGGATGACGCCACCCGTCACGCCTGAACAGCGAGGACCAGCGGAAACACTGCGTCTGCCCCGGCCCGTCGCAGCAGTCGGGCCGTCACGGCGAGCGTCCAGCCGGTGTCCGAGAGATCGTCCACGAGCAGCACGGGGCCGTGCGCCTGTGTCAGGGCATCGGCCAGCTCGGGTCCCACGACGAGCGTCTCGTGCAGCGCACGGACGCGATGCGCGCTGTTGGTCTGCGAGATCCGGATCCCGTCGGCCTCCGGGGCATGTCCGACGCTGCCGAGGAAGGGCATTCGCCCGACTTCCGCGATGCGGTTGCCGAGCGACTGGACGAGCTGCGGCCTGCTGTGCGAAGCCACGGTGACCACTCCGACCGGCCGGGGCACGGCGTCCGCCGTGCCGGAGGCCCAGCCCCCGGGCCCCTTGGCCCAGTCGGCCAGCACGGTGACCACGGCGTCGACCACATCGTCCGGTACCGGTCCGTCCGGGGCCTGCGGCGCCAGCATGGGGCGCAGCCTGTTGCCCCAGCCGATGTCGGACAGCCTGCCCAGCGCGCGTCCGGTGCCGGACAGCTCTCCTGCGGGGATACGGCCCTTGAGGTCGACGCCCACCGCGGCGAGCCCGGTCGGCCACATCTTGCGGGGCTCCACCTCTACACCCGGCCGCCCCAGCTCGCCCCGAGCGGTGTCCAGGGCTGCTGCGGAGACGGCCTGGTCGAAGCGTGCCCCGGCGCAGTTGTCGCAGCGGCCGCAGGCGGTCGCCTCCTCGTCGTCCAGCTGACGGCGCAGGAACTCCATCCGGCAGCCGTCCGTCGTGGCGTAGTCGCGCATCGCCTGCTGTTCTGCGGCCCGTTGGCGGGCGACCCAGGCGTAGCGCTCCGCGTCGTAGACCCAGGGCTCACCCGTGGCGACCCAGCCGCCTTTGACCCGGCGGACGGCCCCGTCGACGTCGAGCACCTTGAGCATCGTCTCCAGACGTGTGCGCCGCAGGTCGACCAGTGGCTCCAGGGCGGGCAGCGAGAGCGGCCGGCCGGCCTGGGCGAGCGCGTCGATGGTGCGCCGGACCTGCTCCTCCGGAGGGAAGGCGACCGAGGCGAAGTACTGCCAGATCGCCTCGTCCTCCTTGCCGGGGAGCAGCAGCACCTCCGCGTGCTCGACGCCTCGGCCCGCACGCCCCACCTGCTGGTAATAGGCGATGGGGGAGGAGGGCGAGCCCAGGTGCACGACGAAACCGAGGTCGGGTTTGTCGAATCCCATGCCCAGCGCGGAGGTTGCCACCAACGCCTTGACGCGGTTGGCCAGCAGATCGTCCTCGGCCTGCTGCCGGTCGGCGTTCTCCGTGCGGCCTGTGTAGGAGGCCACGGTGTGCCCGCACTGACGGAGATAGGCGGTGATCTCCTCGGCCGCGGCGACCGTCAGGGTGTAGATGATCCCCGAGCCGGGCAGCTCCTTGAGATGATCACCGAGCCAGGCCAGCCGGTGGGCGGCGTTGGGAAGCTGCAGCACGCTGAGGCTGAGGCTCTCCCGGTCCAGCGGACCGCGCAGCACAAGGGCGTCCGTACCCGCTCCGGTGCCCAGTTGCTCGGCGACGTCCGCGGTCACGCGTGCGTTGGCGGTGGCGGTGGTCGCGAGCACCGGTACGCCCGAGGGCAGATCGGCGAGCATGGTCCGAAGGCGCCGGTAGTCGGGGCGGAAGTCATGGCCCCAGTCGGAGATGCAGTGTGCCTCGTCGACCACGAGCAGCCCGGTCGCGGCGGCGAGCCTGGGCAGGACCTGGTCCCGGAAATCGGGATTGTTGAGCCGCTCGGGGCTGACCAACAGCACATCCACTTCCCCGGCGGCCACCTCGGCCTGGACGGTGTCCCACTCCTCGGTGTTGGACGAATTGATCGTGCGGGCGCTGATCCCGGCCCGGGCCGCGGCCGCGACCTGGTTGCGCATCAGCGCCAGCAGGGGCGAGACGATGACGGTCGGGCCGCTGCCCTGAGCGCGCAGGAGCGAGGTGGCGACGAAATACACGGCTGATTTGCCCCAGCCGGTCCGCTGGACGACCAGTGCCCTGCGCTTGTCGGCGACCAGTGCCTCGATGGCCCGCCACTGGTCCTCGCGCAGCCGGGCGGTGCCGGAGGCGTCCCCGACGAGTCGGGCCAGTACGGAGTCGGCCGAAGCCCTGAGCTCTGCGCGATCTGCGTTGGTCATGCCCCCATGCAACCCGATGGGTACGACAAACCGCGAACGACCGCGCGGCACCTGTGGATAACTTATCCACAGGGGGTCGCGGATTCTCGTCCGGCACGAGACGGTCATCCCATGAACAAGCGCCACGAATCCACCGGTCCGTCCGACGAGCAGCAGATCACCCTGCGAGGCCCAGCGGAGCTGGCCGACGCCCTCCCGTATCTCATGGGATTCCATCCGAACGACAGCGTGGTCATGGTTGCCCTGCACGGCGGCCGGGGCCGCTTCGGCGGGCGGCTCAGGCTGGGCATTCCGCGGTCCTCGCAGGAGTGGCCGTCGGTTGCCGGGCAGCTTGCCGAGTGCCTGATCAAGGGGAGTGAGCGGCGGGGCGACCGGCCCGACGCGATCGTCGTCTTCCTCTGCCAGGATCCCGCCGACGGCGAGACCGGCAACCAGACCATGGAGCGTCTGCGGCCGTTCGCCCAGCGGCTGCGCACCGCGTGCGGCGCACTGGACGTGCCCGTGCTCGAAGCGCTCTGCATCTCCGACAACCGCTACTGGTCCTACTGCTGCCCCGACGCCCGGTGCTGCCCGGCCGAGGGCAACCCGCTGGCCATGCCCGGCACCTCGGTCATGGCGGCGGCGGCGACTTACGCAGGCATTCAAGTGCGGGGATCGCTGCGTGAGATGGAGGCACGACTGGCGCCTCTGACGGCCACGGTGGGTACGGAGCAGCAGCAGGCGCTCGATTCGGCGGGGGCCACGCTGCTGCCGAAGCTGCTCGACGAGGAAGGCCGCAGGGAGGTCGGCGGCTCGACCCTGGAGCTCGCCCGACGGCTCATGACGCGCCTCGGGGAGGCGCCGGCGGCCATGCCCTCGCTGTCCGACCTCAACGACGACCGGCTGATCGGTCACGAGGAGGCCGCCGCGGTGATTCTGGGGCTCCAGGACCGGGAGACCCGCGACAGGGCCGCGGAATGGATGGAGGGGCCCGAGGCGGAGTCCGCGCTGAGGCTGTGGCGGGCGCTGGCCCGCCGCTGCGTCGCGCCGTACGAGGAACACGCGGCGGCGCCGCTCACCCTGGCGGGATGGGTCGCGTGGTCCACCGGCGACGAACCGGCCGCACGGGTCGCGCTGGGCCTCGCCCTGCGACTGGATCCCGGCTACACCTTCGCCCAGCTCCTGCACGAGGCCTGCAACCAGGGCCTCGATCCGGAGACGCTGCGCCGCTGCCTGCGCGGCGAGCGCACCACGAGGACGGCGCGGCGCGGCCACCGGACGGGACGGGTCGCGGGGGCCCGTTCCGTCCGGGCGCAGGGCGGCGGGCGCCGTGGGACGCAGACAGCATCGGTCACGCCCGGAACGGTGACGGGCCGGCGCCGGACCGGACGCCCGCGGGCTCAGGGCCGCCGGGGAAGCCGGGCCCGCCGATGACGGCGATTGCGGTGAGGCTCCGGGCCCCGCCGGAGCCCCTCTGCCGGAGCGGGGGCGCAGAGGTCCCGGAAGTGCCGGGCGCGGTCCAGAAGTGCGGCGATGAGCAAGGCGTAGCCGTGTCGCTGTGAGCGGTGCTGTGACGCTGCGGTGATTCCCGGGTGCGGGTGACCATGAGCCCGGGAACGCGGGGCGGGGTGTGGCTGGGGGCAGACCGTCGCGGGTGCAGGGGCGGATGAAGAGCGTGCTGAAGGGAGTGTTTATCGTCAGGCAGACGACTATGATCACGACATGCCGCCCTACGACCCGTCGACCTTTCCGCCCTTCGCTGTCACCGTCGACCTGGTCGTGCTCACGGTGCGCCGTCATGCGCTCTGTGCGCTGGTGGTCCGCCGAGGTGAGTCGCCTTTCCAGGGCAGGTGGGCGCTGCCCGGTGGCTTCGTCAAAGCTGATGAGGACCTCGGTGCCGCCGCGGCGCGTGAGCTCGTCGAGGAGACGGGGCTGGCCGCGCAGGATCCGGCTGCCCCGGCTGTCGGGAACGGCGCCCACCTCGAACAGCTCGCCACCTATGGCGACCCTGAGCGCGATCCGCGGATGAGGGTCGTCAGCGTCGCCCACCTCGCCCTGGCTCCTGATCTGCCCGCTCCCCGGGCGGGCGGGGATGCGAACAGTGCGCGCTGGGCACCCGTCGAGGATCTGCTCGGGCCGGAGGGCGGATACGGCCGGGACGGTGAGCACCGGACACCGTTGGCCTTCGACCACGCGCGGATCCTCGACGACGGCGTGGAGCGAGCCCGTTCCAAGATCGAGTACTCCTCGCTGGCCACTGCGTTCTGCCCGCCGGCGTTCACGGTGGGGGAGCTGCGAAGGGTGTACGAAGCGGTCTGGGGCGTGGTGCTCGACCCGAGGAATTTTCACCGCAAGGTGACGGGGACTCCCGGCTTTCTGGTCCCCGCCGGCGGGACGACCACCAGGCAGGGAGGCCGTCCCGCCCAGCTCTTCAGGTCCGGCTCGGCCACCGTGCTGAACCCGCCGATGCTCCGGCCCGAGGTCTGATCCCGCCTCAGCGGTAGTTCCTCCCGGGGTGCGGAGTCATGCGGCGGATGCTGCTCGCGCGCCGCTGGCGAGGGCCGTCAGGAGGCCGTGCGCGGAGGCGGCCGGAGCGCCCACAGATCCGGGCTGCGCAAAAAGTCGGATATGTCGGGTTATCTTTCTGCGGTACCCACTGCCGTTGAGCGGTCTCACCTCCTGCGAGAGAAGCGATGCTCCAGGCCATCGGACTCACCAGCGCCCGCCACCGCGGACTTCCGCCCGCCGTGGACGACCTCACGTTCGAAGCCGGCTCCGGCTGCGTCACCGCACTTCTGGGCCCGCCGGGATCCGGCAAGACCGCAGCGCTGCGGCTGATGCTCGAACTGGATCCGGGCCGGGGGATCACCTATTTCCGAGGCAGACCGCTGCACCGTGTCGCACACCCTGCCCGCGAGGTGGGGGTGCTGCTCGGGGATGTCCCGGGCCACCCGGTCCGTACGGCCCGAGGGCAGGTGCGCATGCTCTGCGCCGCGGCGGGGGTGCCGGCGTCCAGGGCCGACGAACTGCTCGACACCGTCGGGCTCGCCGGGCTGGGGGACCAGCGCATCGGCTCGCTCTCGCACGGCATGGACCGCAGGCTGGCCCTCGCCTGCGCGCTGCTCGGTGACCCGCACGCGCTCATCCTCGACGAACCCACGGAAGGCCTGGCTGCGCGGGAGGCCGACTGGATGCACGGGCTGCTGGGTTCCCATGCTGCCCGGGGCGGCGTCGTTCTGTACACCACGAGCGACCCCAAGGAGGCGGCGCGGTCGGCGGGCCGAGTGGTGTCCATCGACGGTGGACGGCTTGTCGCGGACCAGGACGGTGCCGATTTCGCCCGCACCCGTCTGCGCCCCCGCGTCGCCGTCCGCACTCCGCACGCCGCCCGCCTCGCCGCGCTGGTCAGCCGCGAGGCGCGGGCGGCCCGGCGCTCTGTCGAGGTCGTCACCGAGGCGAGCAGCAGCAGGCTCTCCGTGTACGGCAGCAGCTGCGCGGAGATCGGCGACACGGCATTCCGGCACGGGCTCCCCGTCCACCAGCTCGCCGACGAGGTCGGTGACACCGGCCGGGTCCGTGACACCGTCCCGGTCTGTGGCCCTGGGCCCGTCGGTGACCCCGGCCCCGTCGGCGGCAACGGCCGGACCGGCGACACCGTTCTCGTTACCGGCTCCGGCTCCGGCTCGGGCTGCGGCCACGCAGCTCCAGAAGCCGCCACTCCGGTGACCGGGTCCGACGGGCCCGCGTCCGGGTCCGACGGGCCCGCGTCCGGGTCCGACGAGCCCGCGGTCGGTACCGACGGGCCCGCGTCCGGGGCCACGGCGCGCGCAGTCGGGAGAACGGCCGGGAACACGGCTGGGAAAATGGCCGGGAACGCCGCCGGGCCGGTGCTTCCGCCGCCGATCAGGCGTCGTCCCGCCCGCGGTCCGCTGCGCCCGGTGCGTTATGAACTGCGCCGGCTCTTCGGGGTCAGGACCACGACCCTGATCATGGCCGTCGCGCTGGTCGCCTCGGCCGGTCTCTCCGTCCTGCTCGCCCGCAACGGCCGTACCCCCCTGCCGAACGTGCTCGCCGCCTGGCCCTCTCTGCTCCCGCTGCCGCCCGCCGCGCTCGGCGCCGGACTGCTCGGGGCTCTCTCCTTCGGCGACGAGTTCCGCTACCCCGCGC
The DNA here is from genome assembly GCF_042882365.1 of Streptomyces sp. NPDC058221. Lineage (NCBI taxonomy): Bacteria > Bacillati > Actinomycetota > Actinomycetes > Kitasatosporales > Streptomycetaceae > Streptomyces > Streptomyces sp. NPDC058221. The sequence continues at coordinate 72,598 of NZ_JBHVWF010000021.1, forward strand.
TCGCCGCCGGCCGAGGCGGTGTGCCCCGCCGTCTCGGGCTGCTCCTGGCCAAGCTGGCGGTGTCCGCGGGCGTCGCTCTGCTGCTCTCGCTGCTTGTCGTGCTGGCCTCGGCGGCGTCTCTTCGCCTCGTGTACGGCGCCGACTTGATCCGGATCCCGCCGAATGTGATGTCGCTGGCCGTGAGTTGGTCGGGCCTGACCGTCGGATGCGCCTGGGCGGGCCTGCTGGCCGCCGGAATCTTCCGGGTGACGGCGGCGGGGGTGGCCGCGGTGCTCGCCGTACCGGTGCTGATGGTTCCGCTAGTTGAGAGGGTGCCGAAGGCGCCGACCGCCCGTTCGATGACCGGACTTCCCGGCCGGTTGCGGGACCTGGCCTGGCTGCAGTGGCCGCATGAGACGGACCGCTGGGTGCTGGCGGTGCTGCGGGTGGTGGCTCATCCCGTGGGCACTGCGCTGACCCTGTCGTTGTCGGTCCTCATCTGCGCATATCTGTTCACCAGCCTTCGCGGGAGGGTTCGTTGGTGATCGCGCGAGGCCGCCGGGCCGCCGTAAGTCCCACAACTCCATTTGAAATGCCCCTTTTATACCAATAAGGCGTCAATTGGTAAGCGGGTGCCGATCACCCTTTCGTGTGCTTTTCACCAAAGACCTCAAGGGGTGGCTGAGCCGCGCCGACAAAGGATGCGTGAGTACCCTTGCGCACACCATGATGACCGCCGCCCGCACTGCCGACTCCGGCCTCGCCGGCCCGGGCGAACTAGACCGCTACCCCTATGCGGAGGCACCGGCCGGCGAGCGTGCCGCCACTCGTTCCTGGAACGGCCCCGATGGCGAGCTCGGCAGGGTCGGCCGCCGGGGATCGGCCAGCCGTGGCCGAGGCCTGCACGGCCAACTTGTTCAGCAGCTGGGACAGATGATCGTTTCCGGTGACCTGGGCGCGGACCGCCCCCTGGTGCCGGAGGAGATCGGGCAGCGATTCGAGGTCTCCCGCACCGTGGTGCGGGAGTCGCTGCGCGTGCTGGAGGCGAAGGGGCTGGTCAGCGCCCGGCCCAATGTGGGGACCCGGGTCAGGCCCGTCAGTGACTGGAATCTGCTCGACCCCGACATCATCGAATGGCGTGCCTTCGGACCGCAGCGCGATGATCAGCGTCGCGAGCTGAGCGAGCTCCGGTGGACGATCGAGCCTCTCGCCGCCAGTCTCGCCGCGGGTCATGGCCGTGAGGATCTTCAGCAGCGCCTTACCGACATGGTCGAGATCATGGGGCACGCGCTCGGACAGGGCGACGTGATCACCTGCGCCCGGGCCGACACGGAGTTCCACGCCCTGCTCATCCAGGCCGCGGGCAACCGCATGCTGGAGCACCTCTCCGGCATCGTTTCCGCCGCCCTGCACGTCTCCGGCGGCCCGGTCACCGGCTGTGACCGCCCCAATGAAGCATCGCTGGGCCACCACGCGCGGATCGTCGACGCCCTCGCGTCCGGCGATTCCGCGGGCGCCGAAGCGGCCATGCGTCAACTGCTCGTGGTCCACCTCGAAGTGGAGCGAGTGGTACCGGCGCCGCGCGAGCACTGAGCGCGGCCCGGTCGGGCGTACGAGCCATGTGTCGCCGGACCTCCATGGTCCGGCGGCACAATTGTGGGGGGATGTTGCCCCTGGTCGCGTTCGTCGGATATGAGGTGTGACTCGGGCCACGCGGATTGGGCGTAACACTCCTCGAAACAGCACGATGACTTAAGAGGTGACCGTCGCGGAAGGAATACAGCAGCCATTCAGTGCGCTGTGCAGTTCTGAGGCATAGCCCGCGCCGTCGGCACATTCCCAGCCGACGGTCGTCGGTTCAGCCCTCTCCGGGGCCGGGCCGGAAGCCGTTTCCATCGTTCCGAGAGGTTGTTCGTGTCGGCCAGCACATCCCGTACGCTCCCGCCGGAGATCGCCGAGTCCGAATCTGTGATGGCGCTCATTGAGCGGGGAAAGGCTGATGGGCAGATCGCCGGCGATGACGTGCGTCGGGCCTTCGAGGCTGACCAGATTCCGCCAACCCAGTGGAAGAACGTTCTGCGCAGCCTCAACCAGATCCTCGAGGAAGAGGGTGTGACGCTGATGGTCAGTGCCGCGGAGCCGTCCAAGCGCGCCCGCAAGAGCAGTGTCGCAGCGAAGAGCCCGGTCAAGCGCACCGCCACCAAGACCGTCGCGGCCAAGACAACCGTGACGCGTACCGTCGCGGCCACCGCCGCCCCGTCGGCCGAGACCGTGGACGTGGTGGCTGATGACGCCGCCGCGGCTGCCCCTGCGAAGAAGGCCGCAGCCAAGAAGACGGCTGCCAAGAAGCCCGCCGTGAAGAAGACGGCGGCCAAGAAGACCGCGTCGAAGAAGGCCGGCAAGCAGGACGACGAAGCCCTCGACGGCGACGACGCCGCTGAGGAAGTCAAGGCCGCCAAGGGTGAGGAAGAGGAGGGCGAGGGCGAGAACAAGGGCTTCGTCCTCTCCGATGACGACGAGGATGACGCACCTGCTCAGCAGGTCGCGGTCGCCGGCGCCACGGCCGACCCGGTCAAGGACTACCTGAAGCAGATCGGCAAGGTGCCGCTGCTCAACGCCGAGCAGGAGGTCGAGCTCGCCAAGCGCATCGAGGCGGGTCTGTTCGCCGAGGACAAGCTGGCGAACTCGGACAAGCTCGCTCCGAAGCTCAAGCGCGAGCTGGAGATCATCGCCGAGGACGGCCGTCGTGCCAAGAACCACCTGCTGGAGGCAAACCTCCGTCTCGTGGTCTCGCTCGCCAAGCGGTACACCGGCCGCGGCATGCTCTTCCTGGACCTGATCCAGGAGGGCAACCTCGGTCTGATCCGCGCGGTCGAGAAGTTCGACTACACCAAGGGCTACAAGTTCTCCACGTACGCCACCTGGTGGATTCGTCAGGCCATCACCCGCGCCATGGCCGACCAGGCCCGCACCATCCGTATTCCGGTGCACATGGTCGAGGTCATCAACAAGCTCGCGCGGGTGCAGCGCCAGATGCTCCAGGACCTGGGCCGCGAGCCCACCCCGGAGGAGCTGGCCAAGGAACTCGACATGACCCCCGAGAAGGTCATCGAGGTCCAGAAGTACGGCCGCGAGCCGATCTCCCTGCACACGCCGCTGGGTGAGGACGGGGACAGCGAGTTCGGTGACCTGATCGAGGACTCCGAGGCAGTCGTCCCGGCCGACGCGGTCAGCTTCACGCTTCTCCAGGAGCAGCTGCACTCGGTGCTCGATACGCTGTCCGAGCGTGAGGCGGGCGTGGTCTCCATGCGCTTCGGTCTCACCGACGGGCAGCCGAAGACGCTGGACGAGATCGGCAAGGTCTACGGAGTGACGCGTGAGCGCATCCGTCAGATCGAGTCCAAGACCATGTCGAAGCTGCGTCATCCGTCGCGTTCGCAGGTGCTGCGCGACTACCTCGACTAGGTCGCTGGAGTACACGGACCGAGGGCCCGGATCCCCTGAGGGATGCGGGCCCTCGATCTTTGTGCGGGTGCGGATCGGCGTGAGCACAATGACTCTGGGTAGGCACTACCCATCACAGAGTCAGGAGTACGCATGTCCCGCACCGTCGTCCGCGCCATGACCGGGGCCCTAGCCCTTACTGCCGCCGCGGCCGTGATACCGCTCGCAGCCCCCGCTCCGGCGGTCGCGGACAGCATTGTCATCGGGGGCCAGCCCGCTCACGTCAAGGACAGCCCGTGGGTCGTGGCGCTCTCCAGCCGTGACCGGTTCGGAGGTGACCGCGCCGGGCAGTTCTGCGGCGCCGTGGCGGTGGGGCCGAAGAAGGTGCTGACGGCCGCGCACTGCCTCAGCAGGGAGGCGCTCGGTGTCGATGTCGACCAGGTGAGAGATCTGCGGATCATCTCCGGCCGGGACGAGCTGAACGGCTCCGGAGGCAAGGAGATCGCGGTCAGCAGCACCTGGGTCAACCCCGGATTCGACTCCACCACGAACAGCGGGGACGTCGCGGTGCTGACGCTCGCCGAGGCGCTGCCCGAACGGAGTGTGATCCCGATGGCGCAAGCCGGTGACTCCGGGTACCAGGCCGGGACCGCCGCAGCCGTCTACGGGTGGGGTGACACCACGGGGAACGGCGACTACGCCTCGTCACTCCGGTCCGCGAAAGTGAGCATTCTGCCGGACAGCTCCTGCGAGGAGGCCTACCCGGGCGGCAAGAGCGGCACGTACAAGGCCTCTGCGATGCTCTGTGCGGGCGAACCGCAGGGCGGGTACGACGCGTGCCAGGGCGACAGTGGAGGGCCTCTGGTGGCCCATGGGCGGCTTGTGGGGCTGGTGTCCTGGGGGAGCGGGTGCGGCCGGGCGGGGAGCCCCGGGGTCTACACCCGGATCTCCGCCGCCATCGACTGGATGGCGGACGCCGGCTGACCGTTGCGGCTCCGGACACGAGAACGGGCGGCTCCCTCCTGTGGAGGGAGCCGCCCGTCGGTCGGTCCGGGACCGGCCCCTGGCTCGTCGTGGATGCGAGGTGTCAGTGTTGTTCCTCTTCGGCGGCTTGGGCCTGCACGGCCGTCAGTCGATCCGTCTCATCCTGTATTTCCGCGGCGATCTTCTTGAGTTCCGGCTCGAACTTGCGACCGTGGTGGGCGCAGAAGAGCAGTTCACCGCCACTGATCAGGACGACGCGCAGGTATGCCTGGGCGCCGCAACGGTCACAGCGGTCTGCTGCGGTCAGCGGGCTCGCGGGGGTCAGAACAGTAGTCACGTCGCCTCTTCTCTAGCTCGACGAGCTGTCGTACCAGGGTCAACATCCAACCAGGCCGAAAACGTTCCCGCTCGTGGCTTTTCTTCGAAACTTCTTCTCAGGATGGCTGTCTGTTGCCGGTTCGCGGCGAATGTGCCGTATTGCGTAGCGCTACGGTTTCGCGTTGCTTGTCTTGGTGGGTCTGCCCGACCGGCTGGCTTGCCGGCTTGTTCATGAGGACGTGCCCGGAGCCTAAATGGTTCATGCCTGGAAGGGAACGTGATGTGCACGTCACTCCGACAAGAGATCGAACGTGCATGCGAGGCTGGACTAGTGTGAGGGTTCTCCGAGGGTGGCGTTACATCCGCTCTACCAGGCCTCGGTACGCTCTCAGCGGCGACCGAAGCCGAGCCCGTTACCCACTGGGCCCCAAATGAAATTCAGCGAGGAGCGAACCGCGTGACCGCCGATACGTCCGTGCCGTCCACTGCGCTGCTGACCGGAGCAGACCGAGAGGGTTCCAACTACACCGCGCGGCATCTGCTCGTACTCGAGGGGCTCGAAGCGGTTCGCAAGCGCCCCGGGATGTACATCGGGTCCACCGACAGCCGCGGCCTCATGCACTGCCTCTGGGAGATCATCGACAATTCCGTCGACGAGGCTCTCGGTGGACACTGCGACCACATCGAGGTCATCCTCCACGACGACAACTCGGTCGAGGTCCGTGACAACGGCCGCGGCATCCCCGTCGACGCGGAGCCCAAGACCGGCCTGTCCGGTGTCGAGGTCGTGATGACCAAGCTGCACGCCGGAGGCAAGTTCGGCGGTGGCGCGTACGCCGCCTCCGGCGGTCTCCACGGCGTGGGCGCCTCTGTCGTGAACGCCCTCTCCGCCCGGCTCGACGTGGAGGTCGACCTCCACGGCGCGACCCACTCGATCAGCTTCCGCCGCGGGGTCCCCGGCATGTTCACCGAGCAGGGGCCGGACAGCCCCTTCGACCCGGCCAACGGGCTGCTCAAGGGCAAGCGGGTCCCGAAGGCACGCACCGGTACGAGGGTGCGGTACTGGGCCGACCGGCAGATCTTCCTCAAGGATGCCAAGCTCAATCTGGACACGCTCTACCAGCGGGCACGCCAGACGGCCTTCCTCGTCCCCGGCCTCACCATCGTCGTACGCGACGAGCGGGGGCTGAACGGCGAGGGCAAGACCGAGGAGACCTTCCGCTTCGACGGCGGGATCAGCGAATTCTGCGAGTACCTCGCGCAGGACAAGGCTGTCTGCGACGTCCTGCGTCTGACCGGCCAGGGCACCTTCAAGGAGACCGTGCCGGTACTCGACGAGCGCGGCCACATGACGGCGACCGAGACCACCCGTGAACTGAACGTCGACATCGCGATGCGATGGGGCACCGGGTACGACACCAACCTGAAGTCCTTCGTCAACATCATCGCCACCCCCAAGGGCGGCACCCATGTGTCCGGGTTCGAACGCTCCGTGACCAAGACGGTCAACGAGGTGCTCCGCTCTTCGAAGCTGTTGCGCGTCGCGGAGGACGACATCGTCAAGGACGACGCGCTGGAGGGCCTCACCGCGGTCGTCACCGTGCGGTTGGCGGAGCCGCAGTTCGAGGGGCAGACCAAGGAGGTGCTCGGCACCTCGGCGGCCAACCGGATCGTTGCCAACGTCGTCGCCAAGGAGCTCAAGGCGCACCTGACCTCGACCAAGCGGGATGCGAAGGCCCAAGCCAGAGCGGTTCTGGAGAAGGCGGTGGCAGCCGCCCGCACCAGGATCGCGGCCCGCCAGCACAAGGACGCGCAGCGCCGCAAGACGGCTCTGGAGTCGTCCTCGCTGCCCGCGAAGCTGGCCGACTGCCGCAGCGACGACGTGGAGCGCAGCGAGCTGTTCATCGTGGAGGGTGACTCCGCGCTCGGCACCGCCAAGCTGGCCCGGAACAGTGAGTTCCAGGCTCTGCTGCCGATCCGCGGCAAGATCCTCAACGTGCAGAAGGCATCCGTCTCCGACATGCTGAAGAACGCCGAGTGCGGCGCGATCATCCAGGTCATAGGAGCAGGTTCCGGACGGACCTTCGACATCGACGCAGCCCGCTACGGGAAGATCGTTCTGCTGGTGGACGCCGATGTCGACGGCGCCCACATCCGCATCCTCCTGCTGACGCTCTTCCAGCGGTACATGCGCCCCATGGTCGAGGCGGGGCGGGTCTTCGCCGCGGTGCCCCCGCTGCACCGGATCGAGCTCGTCCAGCCGAAGAAAGGCCAGGACAAGTACATCTACACGTACTCGGACAACGAGCTGCGCCAGCGGCTGCTGGAGCTCCAGCGCAAGAACGTCCGGTACAAGGACTCGATCCAGCGCTACAAGGGTCTGGGCGAGATGGACGCCGACCAGCTGGCGGAGACCACGATGGACCCCCGCTTCCGCACCCTGCGGCGGATCAACATCGGCGACCTGGAGTCGTCCGAGCAGATCTTCGATCTCCTGATGGGCAACGAGGTGGCGCCCCGAAAGGAATTCATCACCAGCTCGGCCGCGACCCTGGACCGCTCGCGCATCGACGTCTGAGTCCCGGGCCCGACCGGGCCGCACGACACCGGCTCCACCCACGATCAACCCCTGAGTCGATCCCCTGACCTGGCCGTTTCCGTAGCGTCGGAGTAGCAGAAC